>JAQXNS010000049.1 GCA_029098125.1 bacterium | reverse complement strand
TTTGGTATTATTAGAACTTTTATTATTAGTAAAAAAATTAAATTAATTAAGAATGGAAATTAACAAATTATCGAAATATGCTAGTAATGAAAAAGCAAAAACTAGCAAAAAAATATATGCTTATTTAATTGATTTCTTTTTAGAAATCATTTTAATTATGTTCTTTTTAGGAGCAGTTTTTACTCCTATCTTAAATAGCACAAGTTATGGAAAAACTTCTCAAGAAGGCATTTACAACTCAACTGCAAAATTACAAGAAATTACCATTAAAAGTGGTTTATCAAAAGTTGATGAAAATAATGAAAATATTATTTTAACAAGCGAAGAACTTGCTGATGATTATGTAAAAAGAACCTTAAATACATATTTTTATATTAACAATATTGAGGTAAATGGCGTTAAATTTAGCATAAATCAAACAATTTTTGTTGAAAATGAAGATAATTTTAAAGGTGATCCAATTTCTTATTACTTTTTAAATTTTAAAAAAGAGAATAAAATTGCAGTTTCAAACGATGATTTTGATTATGAATCTTATTTTTATAATGATGTTATTGGCAGTGAAAGAAGTGATAAATTCTTTCAAGTATATTCTGAAAAACCATACAGAATTTTAAATGATGAATCAGCAAATTATTTAAAAAAATATATTTTTGAAAATGATGATACTGATTTACCAACTACATATTATAAGGATTTAATATCATTATTTAATGAGGTTAGACAAAAAGGAATTGAAGAACTAGAAAATAATTATCAACCATACCTAGATGAAATTCAAAATTATCTAATTCATTATAAGAATTACGCTAATATTCTAATTTTAGATATTTTTCTTTCTTATTTAACAGCTCATATCATTTTATTTTTAGTTTTTCCTTTAATTTTTAAAAGCAATATTACAATTGGAAAAAGAGCATTTAAGTTAATCTACATTAAAAAAGATGGCAAAGATGTTCCATTTTATTATTCTATTTTTAATTTTTTAATCACTTTGCTTAAAAATATTTATGCAATTATTCTACCTATATTCTTTATGTATGGAACTTTAGGAATATTAACTTATCCAATTATTGGTAGCTTAAATCTATTTCAATTTGTTATTTTTAGTATTTTATTAAGCTTACTTTCTTTCATTTTTAGCTTATTTAACAAAAATCATGACAGTATTGAAGATTTTTCACTATCTTTATCTCTTGTTTTAAAAGATAGTACATTTATAAATAGTGCAAAAAAAGGAGATGAAAGTGGAAACTAACCCATATTTAAAAGACAATGAAGTTGTTAACAATGATAAAGAAGTTATTTTAGAATACGAAAAACCACAATTATATAAACGAGTTTTTTCGAATATCATTGATATGATACTTGTTTTTATTGTATCGGTTTCACTTATTTCTTTATCTCTTTCAATTTACAATAAGTCAGAATCTTATACAAATTCCAATAAAATCATGAATGACGTTAAGATTCAAAGTGGATTTTATAAAGAAATCGATGACACATTAATTTTTTTAACTGATGAACTTGAATCAGCAACTGAAAAAACATATGAAGAAAAATATAATACCATCAAAAATATAACTTATACTTTTTTTCTTGATGAGAGTGGAACCTTTTTTGAAGGCAATGGTATTCAAATTTGGCATGAAATAATTTCAAAATCTGATCTTTTTGAATTAGTTGATGGAAAATATGAAAAAAGAGATGGCGTTTCAGATTTAAGAGCATATGAATTTTATAAAAAATTTGTTGATGAAAATATCCTTGGATACATCTCAAAAAACATCGATTATATTGACGCTGCACGAGCAATTATTATTGTTCAAATTGTAATTTTTTTAGCTTCATTTTTTCTTTCAATAATCATTTTTTATCTTGTAATTCCGCTCATATTTTATAGAGGGAAAAAGAGTTTAGGAAGGCTAATTTTTAAGATTGCTTTTGTTGATTTTCAAGGAATTAGTGCCAGTTCTGCAAGGTTTTTGGGGAAATTTGCTCTATTTTTCTTCATTGAAGTAGTGCTTTCAATATTCACTTTTGGCATACCACTTTTCATATCAATTTCAATGGTTGGTTTTTCAAAATCAGGTCAATGTTTGAGTGAATATTTAAGTGGTGTTTACGCTATAAGTTCTGACAATAAAAAGATTTATAAAAACGTCGAAGAATACGACGAAACACATATTAATTAATAATTAAATTTTTTTCTAAAAGCCTACAAAACTTTTTTTGCTGTTTGAATTATAGATTAAAAATCTATACAATATCTATGATATTTTAATTTTTAAAAGAGGATTGTATGGAAATCAAATTAAAGAATCTCACAAAAAAATTCCCTGGAGATCCAAAAAAGAATATTAAGGACACTATCGCTGTTAATGATTTAGATATCGAAATCAAAGATGGTGAACTTATTGGACTGCTTGGACCTTCTGGATGTGGTAAATCCACAACACTTTACATGATTGCTGGTTTAAAAGAACCAACAGATGGAGAAATCTGGTTTGGCGATGAAGATGTCACACATTTATCTCCAGAAAAAAGAGGTATTGGCTTAGTTTTCCAAAACTATGCGCTTTATCCACATATGACAATTTACAAAAATGTCAGCTTCCCATTAACAAATTTACTTGTTGATGGACCAGTCATTGACAAATTAACTGTCAGATATCTTGATGAAATTAATATTCTTAAAGATCCAGCTAAAATTGTTGATGTAATTGTTAATTCTGTCGATAAAGATAAAGCAGAAGAAGAAAGAGTTATTGAATATCACCCTGCTATCAGAGCAATCATAAATTCTTTCAAAACAACACAATACATTGCTAAAGATTTATTCAAATTAGAACTTCATTTATGCGAAAATCCTGAAGAAGTTCAAAATAAAGCTACTCAAGCAATTACTGTTTTGGAAGGTAAAATCGAAAAACGTAAAAAATTATTCCAAACTTTCAAAAAAGACATTAACGAAAAGGGCGAAATCACAAAAGATGGCGAAGTTGTTGTTAAAAAACACAAATTATCTTCTGATGAAATCGATTACCTCGTTAGAGATGCATCTAGATTAGTTCAAATTGACAATTTACTTGATAGAAAACCAAGTGAATTATCAGGTGGACAACAACAAAGAGTCGCTATTGCACGTGCTCTTGTTAAAAAACCTAGAGTTCTTTTACTTGATGAACCATTATCAAATCTTGATGCTCGTTTAAGAATTCAAACAAGAGAAGAAATTAAACGTATTCAACAAGAAACAAAAATTACAACAATTTTCGTTACACACGATCAAGAAGAAGCATTATCAATTTGTGATGACATTGTCGTTATGAACGAAGGTGTTGAAATGCAAAAAGATCATCCTCAAGAAGTTTATAGAAATCCTCATAATTTATTCGTTGCTAAATTCCTTGGAACTCCACCTATCAATATTTTTAAAGGTGTTGCTCGTGGAAACGAGGTTTATGTTGGCGATGAAAAAATTCTTGTTACAAGTACAGATTTAGGAAATCGTGATATCTATGTTGGTATCAGACCTGAAGGATTTTTACTTGGAAACAATGTAGAAAAAGTTTTAACAATTAACATTAAACAAATCGTCACAATGGGTAGAGATATGACTTTAATCGGTTCACATAACGATTTTGATGGTGAAGAAATTAAAATTATTATCGACAGTGACATTCCTGTTGAAAACGGAAACAATAAATTTGCTTTAAGAAGAAACAAAGTATTCTTATTTGATAGCTTAACAAACGAAAGAATTTATTTTAAGGATTAATTATGGAAAGTAAAAATAATTGGAAAGCGTGGTTATATCTTGCTCCTGTCATTATTTTGATGTCTGTTTTTACCTTTTATCCATTAATTAATACTATTGGTATTTCGTTTTTAAAGAATTACAACTATATTAGTCAATCTTCAGATGGTTTTACTTTTGACAACTATGGTATTGTTCTTGGTATTAAAGGAATTACAAGATTCGGTCATACAACATATATGAAGGATGTTATTGACTACGCAATCCCAAACACATTAATTGTTACATTTGTTACTGTGCCTCTTTCAATCATTATTTCATTAATGATTTCTATTGGTTTAAATAGCATAAAGTTCTTCAAAAGAATTTTCCAAACAATCTTCTTTATGCCTTATGTTACCAATGCAATCGCGGTAGGTATGGTTTTTACAGTCATTTTTGATCGTAATGGTCTATTTAATTATTTGTTCCAATTTTTAGGAACTAGTATGGGTCAAGCTTGGATTGATATGGGCGCATCAAGAGAAAAAGCAATGTTTGCTCTTTGCGTTTATATAATTTGGCATTCATTACCTTACAAAATCTTAATCTTCTTAAGTGGTTTACAAAATATTGATCAACAATATTATGATGCTGCAAAAGTAGATTCTACTCCTAAATGGAAAGTTGCTTGGAGAATTACAGTACCATTATTATCACCTCAAATTCTTTATGTCATGATTACTTCATTCATCGGTGCATTTAAAGAATATTCAAGTGTCGTTGGTTTACTTGGTCAACCTGGCACTTCAAGCGGTTCCAAAAATATGTATACAGTCGTTTATTATATTTACGATACGATTTCCGCAAATAACGTTCATTACGGAAGTGCAGCAGCAGTTCTTCTCTTCCTATTAATATTAGTATTTACATTCATTCAAATGTACGTATCTAAAAAGAGAGTTCATTATTAAGGAGTTAATAATTTATGGAAACAAAAAATTTAAGACTCGTTATTAAGGGTGCTCAAAAAGATACAAATACAACTCAAAAAGTTGATAAGATTTTGCACATTATTGGAATGACATTGATTTATGTTTTCCTTGCAATAATGGCATTAATCATTATTTTTCCATTTTATTGGATGCTTATTACTTCTTTAAAGAGTACAGAAGAAATCAGAAGAACTACTCAAACATTCTTCCCAGAAGTTGTAATGTGGTCAAATTATGTTGATGTTTTTAAAAGATTTGACTTTGTTACTTACTTACGTAATACATTAATTGTTGGTGTTATTTCAACTCTTGGTACATTAATTACAACAATTTTTGCTGCATTTGCTTTTGCTAGACTTGAATTTAAAGGAAGAGATTTAATGTTCTCTATTCTTTTAATGACAATGATGATTCCAGGTGAAATGATGGTTATTACAAATTACATCACTGTTTCAAATCTTGGATGGTTAAAAGATGCAACTGGTGTTTTCACATCAATGATCGTTCCATTTTGGATTAGCGTTTTCTATATTTATTTATTAAGACAAAATTTCAAACAAATTCCTAATGAATTATATTTAGCAGCTAAAGTTGATGGAAAATCTGATTGGTCATATCTTTGGAAAGTCATGGTTCCACTTGCAAAACCTACATTAATTACAATCTTTATTTTAAAACTCATGGGTGCTTGGAACTCATATGTTTGGCCAAATCTCGTTGCAGATAAAGAACAATACAGATTAATTTCAAATGGTTTAAGAAGTAGCTTCTCAACTGTAACAGGCGAACCACAATATGGTTTACAAATGGCAGCAACAGTTCTTGTTACTGTTCCATTACTTTTATTATTTATATTCTTTAGAAAATATATTATGCGCGGCGTAGGAAGAGCCGGCATCAAAGGTTAATAGGGAGATTTTTATGAAAAATAGTATTCGTTTCATTTTAACAGCAGTTGCAATCTTAGGAAGTGTTGCTGCATGTGGGAAATCATCTAACGATGGATTAGATATTTTTGACCCAACATATGAAGAATATGCTGGTACAAATGGTACAGATTTAACAGCTGAAGTTACTTTCTGGCACACAATGGGTCAAAATATTCAAACAAATTTTTTAGAACCAACAATTCAACAATTTAATGCAATTTATCCAAATATCAAAATTACTCACGCTTCACAAGGTGGTTATAACGATATTAAAACAAAAATTGATGCTGCAATTCCTGCAAATACAGCTCCTTCAATGGCAATTTGCTATCCTGACCATGTTGCTGGCTATTTAGATGTTGCAAATGGTGCTATCAGAATGGATGGTTATATGACAGATCCAAAAATTGGATTTGGTGTTGCACCTGGAGAAAATGGAACAGTTGTTCAAACTAAAGAAGAAGATAACAATTATAACGCTTTAGAAGATATCGTTCCTGGTTTCTTAAAAGAAGGTAATCAATTTGTTGGTAAAGAAGGTTTCTATTGTTTACCAATGTATAAATCAAGTGAAGCATTATTCTATAACGCAGATGTTTTTGCTGAAAAAGGTTATACAGTTCCAACAACTTGGGAAGAAATGATTACTTTAGCTAGAAAAATGGTTGCAGATTATCCAGATAGATTTGGTAAAAACAGTCCAAATTATAGTGAAGGAAAATTTACAGCAGCTCCTATTGGCTACGATAGTGAAGATAATATGTTTATTTCATTTGCAAAAATGATGAACATTCCATATACAACTAATGAAGTTTGTAACGAAGTTGTTTTCTACACAAAAGAAGCTATGGATATGGTTAAAATGATTAAAGGCTGGTACGATGAAGGCTTAATTGTTTGCAAAGGCGTTTTACCAAATAATTCATATACTTCAACAATTTTCACTGAAGGAAATTGCTTAATGTCAATCGGCTCAACTGGTGGTGTTTCTTATAACGTTACTACAAACTTTGAAACAAGAGTTGCAAGTCTTCCTGGAATGAACGGAAATAAAAACTTTATTTCACAAGGACCTTCAGTTTGTTTCTTTGACAAATCAAAAGAAGAAGAAACTGCATCATTCTTATTCTATAAATTTATGACAGATAAAATGCACTCAGCTATGTCAAGTTCTGTCACTGGATACGCTCCAATTAGAACAAGTTCAACAAATACAATGATTTATCAAGATATTGCTGCTCAAGGTAACGCAACAGTTGATGTAGATACTCCAAAAACAACACGTACTGATATTTTAATCGGACAAACATATACTGTTTTTGAAAAATATATTAAAGAAGATTTATTATTCACATCTTCAGTTTTCAAAGGAAGTGCTAAAACAAGAGAAGTTGCTGGAGAAATTATTGTTAATTCATGTTTTAATACATACGAAACAGTTGAAGGCGCATTCGAAAAAGGCATTGGAGATATTATCGCTGAAATGGGCGATCAAGGTTGCAACTAATTTATGAAAAAATCAAAATTTACCGTTCTAAGTCTTATCACATTAAGTGTCGCTGGACTTGCAGCATGTGGAAATCCAATTACTTCAAACGTAAATGAACATGCAATTTTCTGGTGCACAATGGGTCAAGATAAAAGACAAGCTTTAGATGCTTGTGCTGAAGCTTTCAATCAAGAATATGAAGGAAAATATCATATTGAAATCTTATATCAAGGTGGAAATTACCAAGATTTAGCTTCAAAAATTTCTCAAGCCATTCCTGCTGGGACAAACCCAACAATGGCTTGGGGATATCCAGATAGTTTCGCAGCATTTTTAGGTGAAAACGGAGTTAATGGATCTTTATTAAATCTTGATCAATTTATCAATGATCCTGAACTTGGATTTTCTGAAAAAGATGGCTATCACGAGGAAGACGGAGTCAAGAAATCTGGTAAAGATGACTATGTTTCCGCTTATTATGATGAAGGTGTTCATTATCAAATAGAAGGAACATATTCTTTACCATTCTACAAATCAACAGAAGTTCTATACTATAATGCAGATTATTTTAATGGAGTTTCTTCACCTAACCATAAAAAATACACTGTTCCAACAACATGGAATGAAGCTATTGAATTATCAAAACAAATGATTAAAGATAGAGCAGAAGCTGGTTGGGATAATTCAGATTTTAGCCCATTAGCTTATGATAGCGATGCTAACTTATTCATTTCACAATGTATTCAAAGAGGAATTTCTTACACAAAAATTCCAACAAATAGCGAAGATAATCCTTTCTTATTTAATAATAGTGAGGCTGTAGCTTTAGTTGATGAAATTTCTAATTTAATTAAAACTGGAATTTTAAAAACTAAAGGTGTTTTACCAAATAGTGCTTACACTTCGACTTTATTTACAGACGAAAAATGTGTTATGACAATTGGTTCAACTGGTGGTAGTGATTATAATGTTTCATCAAATTTTGATGTTCAAGTTGCACCAGCACCATATTCAACAAATAAAAAATATGTCATGCAAGGACCATCTGTTTGTATTTTCTCAAATGATAAAGCAGAAAACCAAAAATCTGCATGGATGTTCTATAAATATTTAAGCTCAACAAAATGGAACACATTAATTTCTTTACAAAATTCATATGATCCAGTTCGTATTTCTTGTTATGAAACTGATCAATACGCAGAACATATCGCTGCAGCTAAAGAAGAAAATGCAGATATCAAAGAAAAAGTAAGTGCAGTTACTGCAGATTTAAAAAATAATTATTTCACAACTCCAGTTTTTGTTGGTAGTGATGTTGCAAGAGATCAAGTTGGAAACTTATTCTCATATACTTGTATTGAAAATTATTCTGCAAAAGAAGCGCTTCAAAAAGCTTTCGATAATTGCATCATAGGTAGTTAATATGAAAAAAAGAGGATTAATTTTATCAATTTTAAGTTTAACTTTTGTTTCATTATGTGCTTCTTGTTCATTAAGTAATGACAATGGAAATGGAACAACTAGTGACTTAGTTGATTATGTTGAACAAGTTAAATTAAATCTTGAATACAAAGGTCATGATTTTTTAACTGAAGGAATTGGCGAAGTTACTTTAATGAACAACGTTGATGGAGATACTGCTCATTTTAAAACTATTGATTTAGGTAATGGTGGAGCACATGATTTAACTGTTAAAGCTAGATTTTTAGGTATTGATACACCTGAATCTACTTCAAAAATTGAACCATGGGGTAAAGCAGCTTCTAAATTTACTGCAGAAAAATTGAATAAAGCAGCACATATTGTTTTAAGTTCTGCTCATTCAATTAGTGGTGAATATTCACCAGCTGATAAAGATTCATATGGAAGAAGTCTTTCATTTGTTTGGGTCACTGAAGTAGCAAATCCTGAACTTACAGATTATAAATTATTAAATTTATGGCTTGTTCAAGAAAGCTATAGCGGTGCAAAAGGCACAACACAACTTGGAGAATACGCTAAATATTTTATTGATGCAGATGCACAAGCTCAAAAGCAAAAAATCAGAATTTGGTCAAAAGAAGACGACCCTGATTTTAATTATGGCGATGCTCAACTTTGTTCTTTATTAGATATTTATACAAATATCGACGAAACAACAGGTTTATCTGCATTTAATGGTGTAAAAATTACAACAAGAGGTATCGTTACTCGAATTATTGGTAATTCATCATATATTCAATATACTTTTGAACCAGATGAAAGCAATGAATTAACAGCACCAAAAACATTAGGTTTATATTTATTCACATTATCATCAATCAAACCAATGGCTGTAATTGGAAACGATATCGAAGTTACAGGCACATTATCATATTATAATGGTAGCTATCAATTATCAGGTATTTTATATAATCAATGGACTGAAGACCCATTAAATAATACACATGTATTATCAAAAGATAATCCAGTCGAACCAATCAATATTTCAAGTGTTGAAGACGGAAAAGATTTACTTGGTGTTTTAGTTTCTGTTAATGATTTATATGCAACTGGTGGTTATGGTGGTAAATTGGAATTCAATTCTAGTACCAATTCATATAATGATGATAATGATATGACAGTTTATTGCAACATTGGCAGCAATGGAAGAGATAATCAAATTAGTTTAAGAATTCCAAGTGAAGTCAACGTAAAAGATATTGGACAATATGAAGGTTCAAAAGTTGAATCTTATAAATTTTTTGCTGGTGGAACTACAGATAAAGGCGATAAAACATATAAAGCTAAGAAATTTTCTGTAGTTGGTGTCATGGAAAAATACATCACTACAAATGGCAAAGAAACTTATCAAATTAAATTGTGCAAAAACGCAGATTTATTAAATATCGAGGAAGTTGCTTAATATGAGATATTGTAAAGAATGCGGAAAAGCAATAGATGATGATTTAATTAATGTTTGCCCATCTTGTGGTGCAGAAATTAAAAGTAATTTGGAATTAAAAGATTTAAAAAAATTAACTCAATCTGCTCATAAAAGAGAAAGAATGGGTTATGATATGTCTCAAAATGCTTATTGTTTTTTAGTTATTGGTGGAATTTTATTAACAATTGGCATTATTTTCTTCTATTTAAGTTTTAAAAACACTGGAAGTGCTACATTAAATAATAGTGGAAAAACTTTGAGTTATACATGTTTTGAATTTTATGTTTTCCTTGTTGGCGTTCTTGCTGGTGCTGCATCAATTATTTATGGAGCAATTCGAGCAGTAATGGCATATAGAATTCGTAAACAATATTTAACATTAATTGATGAAATTAGAGCTGGAAAGTTTAATCAATAGCTCGTTTCAATATAGTTAGGAATTAATTTTAGGAGGATAAATTAATGAAAAAAAGAATGATTCCTGTCGTTGCATTAAGCGCTCTCATTTGTTTAGGTGGCTTAAGTGCAATTACAAGTTGTTCATCAATCTCAGATGGTGGTACACAAGAACCAGTCGGAGAAGTTAAAGTTACAATCACATCAACAATTAGCAAAGTTAAAGTTGGTGAAACAGTTACTTTAACATGTAGCGTTACAGGCACAAACGATACAGCAGTAACTTGGTCAGTTAATGCTGGTGCTGAATATCTTGAAGTAGTCGATGCTAGTAAAGGTGAATTTAAAGGATTAGCTATTGGTAGTGCAAAAGTTAAAGTCTCTTTAGTTGCAGATCCTACAAAGTCAGCTATTGTTTCAATTACAGTAACTGCTGCTACTGATGTCGATCCAGATGCATTAGTAACAATTGAAAGTATCACAAAAACAAAAGACTCATCTCAATTTGTTGAAACAACAATTCAAGGAACTCTTGTTTCGTTATATGCTGAAGGAACTGCTTATTCTGGTTTAATTTATGACGGCACAGCTGTCATGCCACTTTTTAAATTTGCATCAAAAACTGAAGCAGAAAAATTAAAAATTGGCGATGTATTAAAAGTTAAAGGTACTCCAAGCAGATATAAAGATTATTACTGGGCACAAATGGATGGTAGTGGTAGTAATATTACAAGTTTCAATGTTGTTGAAGGTGCTACAAAGAACGAATTACCTGCTGCAGTTAATTGGACAGGTGCAGATTCAGCTGCTTATACAGAATCTGATTCTACAGATTTCAAACACGTAATTTGTGATGTTATCGCTGTTAAGAGTGGAACTTATACTAACTTCAAGATTATTGGTTCAAGCGATACAGATCGTTTATTAGGTTTACAATATACACCAAGTGATGCTCCTTATGTCGCTGAAGGAACAAAATCAAGAATGGAATTTGTTACTGGCGATTTAAAGAATAGCGAAACAATCGTCTCAATGTATCCTATCAATATTGAATTAATTGGCTATTCATTATCAGCAGAATCAACAGATATTAAAGTTGGCGAAACAACAAAATTAACACTTTCAAATGCTGGAACAGCAGTTACTGAAGGCATCACATGGGCTTCAAGCGATGAAACAATCGCAACAGTTGCAGATGGTACTGTCACTGGTGTTAAAGAAGGCAAAGTAACAATTACAGCAACAGTTGGAACTGAAAGTGCAACACTTGATATTAACGTTTTACCAAAAATTGTCGATTATACTAGTGAAGCAACAACAAAAACTATTGCCGAATGTAATGCTGAAGCAGGAGATGAATCTAAATTATATATTGTTGAAGGAAAAATCAGCGAAGTCAAAAATGCTGGTTATGGCTCATTCTATATGACAGCAGATGGTAATGCTGCAACTGGCGATGATGCATTATATGTATATGGTTCATGTTTTGGACAAGAAGCTCTCTCATTTGCTGGTTCAAAATGGTCATATAACTATAAAAATGGTTATGCAAGAGAAGATTTCTATACAGTTGGTCAAACAGTCAAAATTCTTTGCTTTAGAGTAGACTATAATGGCACAAAGGAAGTAAAAGGTGTTATTTTAACTGAAGATCCATACTGGTTAGCTAAAAAAGCTACTGTTGATGAAATTTTAGAAGGCGATTTAGACGCATCAAAATTATATTTTACAGAAGCTTATGTTACTAGTATTGAAAGAGTAAGCTATGGACGCTTCCATTCTTCTGCTAATGATGATGGAACAGGAACAGATTTATATGTTTATAGTTCTGGAATCTATAAAGAAGACCCAACAGCTCTTTCAAAGAAAGATGATGGTACATGGAATTATGATTTTAATAAAGCAACTGCACCAAGTGAAACAACTTTAACAGTTGGCGATAAAGTAACTTTAGTCGTTTATAGAGCAGACTTTAATGGTACAAAAGAAGTTAAAGGTGTTATTTATGACATTGAAGCTGGAGAACTTAAATAACCAGCAGAAGAGATTGTTGATACACCTGAAAGATATTCAAAAGCTATTGAATATGATTTTATTGGTTTAAAAGCAACAGGCTCAAAATATGATGCAGCAGGTGCATTAACAGCTTTCAATTCTGTTTTAAGCGAAGAAACAACCAAAATTATTGATTCAGTTAAAGACGCTAACTATATTTATAACGGTAATACATCAAGCGGACCTGGCGAAATCAACTGCATTAAATTCGGTAAAAGTGGAAATGCAGGTAGTTTAACATTTACAACATCTGCTAATATTGGAAAAATTGAATTTACATACCATCCATGGTCAGCTACAAAAGATACAAATATTTTTATTGGAGAAAGAAAAATTGCTCATAAAGCAAATGACGGATTTTCAACTCCAGTAGTTGATTCAATTGCTTTTGAGTCAACAAAAGAAGTTACAATTTCAACAGATACTGTAGGCGATCCAAGAGCTTGTGTCTTAAAGTTAAAATTATACGTTATTGCAGAATAATTAATTTATTGTAATTATATGAAAGGCGGAATATTCCGCCTTTCATTTTTGGAGTTATTTTATGAATATTAATAAATTCTTCCTTAGTGCTTTTATTTCAAGTTCATTTTTAATCACAAGTTGTGATAATTCTAATATTATAAAAGAAATGGAATGTACTTTTACTTTTCGCTTTAAAAGTAAATACGAAGTAGGAGAAGCATTTTCTACTTCAGGAATCATTGTAAAAGATAAAAGTAGTAAAGAAGAACTTAAAAATTATACTTTTTCTATCGATGAAGGATATGTTTTTACTGAACCAAATGAAGATTTTAAAATCACAATATCTAAAGAAAATTATTTAAATTATGAATTTTCTGTTTGTGTTATTGGTGAAAGCATTAAAGAAGAAGAGAACAAAAAAACACTTTCCTTTTACAATTTAAATGATTTTCATGGTAGTTTTATGCAAAATATCTCAACTTCTGAGATGGGCATGTCATCTATTGGACAATTTTTACTAAATCAAAAGAAGAAAAATCCAAATACATTTATCACTTCAAGTGGTGATATGTGGCAAGGCGGTATTGAATCAAACAAAACAAAAGGAAATATCATAACTGATGCAATGAATATTATTGGTTTTGATGCAATGTCAATAGGAAATCATGAATTCGATTGGGATGAAGATGCAATAATTAAAAATGTAGAAATGATGAATTT
>JAQXNS010000048.1 GCA_029098125.1 bacterium | reverse complement strand
GTAATAACCAATCAAATCGCTTCTTTCTTTCCACATTGGTTGAACTGGAACAACAGTTGTTTGAACATTTGTAAATTTTCCCCAAGCAACTGGTAAAGATGTTTTACCTGTTCCTGACATACCTTGTAATATCATGATTTTACTTACACCCATTGATGCAATAAATCTTCTAATGTCATCAATTGAGTAATAAAGTGGATTTCCTTGAATGTGACTTGCAAAAGAACGGAATCTGCGAGCAATGTAATCTAAAGTTAAATCTTCAGTTGATTGAATATGTTCTTTATGTGGATATTCTTTATCTAAATTTGTTAATTTTTGGAAACGATCTAGATTCTTTTTGGTCCCTTTATCTGTGTATAATCTTTTAACTTCTTCTCTTGATTCTGCTTGTCTAGAAATAGAAACAAAATTACCACTTTCATCATAATATTGTAAAGTAACCATGATTGAAGTTGGATGATTCAATCTATAAATTGCTCTAGACATCAAAATCGCAAGGAAAACAAAGATCAATAATATCGAAGATACAAGTAAAATAGATGGTATTTCACCATTTAAGTTAAATAAATCTATAGTTTGTCGATCATCTTCTTTAATGTAAGCTCTAAAAATGAAGGTAGCAGTAAAAATTCCAATCCCAACAATTGCAAAACCAGAGAAAAATACCATCAAAACAGATAGCAAACTTACATATTTATGCTGTTTTCTATTCTTTTGTTTCTTTTTCATTTACTTTTTCCTTCTTTTTTTGAATTTTTATATTGTCTTTAAGAATTTTCTTCTTTGCTTCTTTCCATGTTTTTTTATAAAAAGCATCGAAACTATTTTTCATTCTTTCAAGTTCATCAAAACTAGCTTCTTCTAAATATTCAATAAAATCATTGCCTTCGCCATTGATTTCTTTTAGTGAAATCAAAGTAGCGTTCAATGTTTTTATTATTTCGTTTAATGAATTGATATTTCCGTTTAAAGATGAAATTTCCTGATTTTTTTCATTAATTTCATTATTTTTTGTGCTAATAATTGCATCTTTTTCGCTTAATTGCTCATTTGTTTTATTAATGTAAGAAGTTTTTTCATCCTCAAAATGTTTTCTTAAATTTGAAATTTCTTCATTATGAGAATTTAAAAGATTTTGAACTTTTTCTTCGTGTTCTTTTTCTTTTTCTTCTAATCGAAGTTGATAACTTTTTCTTTGTTCTTGAATTTCGTTATCGTGCTTTTCATTTAATGCAACGATTTCGTTATCATGTTCTTCATGAATACGAACAATTTTTTCTTCATATTCAGCTTTTTGTTCTTCAAGAAGTCTTATTCTATTTTGTACTTCTTCTTCTAATTTTTCGTCGAGTTCGTCACATTTTTTCTCTAAAATTCTGTAGCCTTGTTCAAAAAGAGTAACATACTCAAGTAATGTTTCATCTTTATCGCTAGCTTTAACTCTTAAAGTTCTTAATTTTTCAAGAAGAGCTCTTTCATTTTGTGCCTTAATTTTAGCTTCGTATTCGCTTTTTCTTCTTTTTAGTTCAGGCTCAAGTTCGTTAGCATAAATATATGATAAAAAAGAATATGTCATCATAAGGTCATTTAATGATTCACTTATTGAATCAGAAAATGGAGTAAATGACTTTACGTGAGGTGTAACAACAAATCCATCTTCTGTATATTCAGCGATGTAATCAAAAAGTGCTAACGATTCTCTGAAATTTGTATTCATTCTTAAGACGTTAGTCTTTGTAATTGGACGAGAAACCATATCAGTTTTTGATACTTCAATCATTAGAGGGTATTTTAAAAGCCCCATAACATTTCTCATAATGTCATCAAGACGATCGATTATGTTTTTTTGAGCATCTTTATGAGCTAAAGTTGGATCGTTTGTTCTTTTTTCTTCAATATTTAAAGCAAGGTTAATTTTTCTATTACTAACTTCAATCTTTTTAACAAGTTTAGAATTAAATTCAACTGTTCTTGCCATTTCTTTAATCTTGTTGATTCTGTTTGAAACAAAATCTTTTAAATAAACAAGTGTCGCATAAAGAACTTTGTTTTCATAAATTGCATAATCACTTTCTTTATTTAAAACAAAAATTTTATCTGGAATGACAGGAATGTCTTCATTATCGGATTCATGTGTAATGTAATTTGAGTGTTTTGATAAGTCTTCAATTGAACTTTTTGTAATTTTTTTAACTTTTTCAATTGGAACAATATCACCATCACTTCTAATGAATTGTCTATCTTCTTTAATTGCTTTTTCAATATAAGGTAGACCTTTTTCAATTGCATTAACCCATGATTCATCGATATCAACTGTGGAAAAAATAATGTTTAAAGATTCATTTTCAATATCGCTTTGGCGTTTCGAAATACGACAAAATTTAGCTGACTCAGGATCAGCTGCAATTTCCTTCTTATACGCCTCAAATGTTCTATAAAATAAATCTAAATTTTCCATAATTTTTAAATTTTATGCGTTATTTGCAAGCTTTTTGATATATGCTTCACAAACTGGCATGTTTCCATCGCCAAAAACTTCGTTTAATTTTCCAATTAATTCTTCGCTCTTTGATTTAACATAAACTGGGTTTTGACTTTCTAATTTTCTTAAAACTTTTTTAGCTAAAATGTCATCGAGAGCTTCATTTTCAGTACCACCACAAGCAATGTAAATTGGAACATATGCTTCAATTTGTCTTCTAATACGGTTACCGAAAGTAATTTGGAAAGTTTCTTGAATGTAAGCATCAAGTTCTTTGATGTGAAGTCTTCCTCTTTTTGTTAATGAGAATTCTTTCTTTGCTTTATCGATTAATGCTTTAAAAGTCTCAATCGAAATTGAAATTGGCTCAAAATCATCTTCGCCAAGGAATGGGTCACTTCTATAATCAAGGTTTAAAACCATTGAACGGTCATAAACTTTATCTGAAATTGCAAAAGTTGAGTCATCATTATTTGCAGTTCCAATGAACCAAACGTTGTCGTTTAAGATTAATTTTCCATTTTTTAACTCTTTTGGATCTTTTTTAGAAACACTAGTTGTGACTTCTAAAATTCTTTCATTAACTGTTGGAAGTTCTAGAAGTGATAAAAATTCTGCAAAATAGTACTCAACACGAGCGATATTTAACTCGTCAAGGACAATTAAAAACATTTTATCTGTTTTATTTGCTTCGTATAATTTTTCAAGAATCATTGATTCGTTGAATTTTCCAGTAAATTCGTTGTAATAACCAATCAAATCGCTTCTTTCTTTCCACATTGGTTGAACTGGAACAACAGTTGTTTGAACATTTGTAAATTTTCCCCAAGCAACTGGTAAAGATGTTTTACCTGTTCCTGACATA
>JAQXNS010000047.1 GCA_029098125.1 bacterium | reverse complement strand
TAAATTTTGTGATAAATTATCCATAAACAGAACCTCCTTTATGTTGTCAAATATTATTTTAAAAGGTTCTGTTTTTATTTTCTACAACAAGAGTTCATCAGTTGACATGATGAACGTTTACACAAAATTCTGGATACTCCCCAATATTTTTGTAAATACCAATTAATATTTGTATAAAATAAAAACACAAAATAAATATCTGCTATTTGTGTTAAATGCTTTGAAGATGGACAAAAGCATGTTTCCATACTTTCAGATAATCTTGCGTTTGGAATTTCTTTCACATTTAAATCGTTCTTATCATAACACTAAACTATACCCTGTAAAATGGACAAAACAAATTGTGTCGAACCTTAAAAATGGACAGTTAAATTGTGTATAATCAAGTTAATGGACATTCGAAATGTGTAAAACCATTAATCTAAACACACATAATGTTTGATTCCATTTTAATAGACAGTCAAAACATCCCTTTATACGATAGGAGAGTGAAAATACATGGGTATTAAAAAGTTTAATGAAAACGAAATTGAAATATTAAGAAATAATAAATATACATATAGAGTCAGCGAAAATTCAATTAAATTCACCGTAGAATTTAAAGAACTAATGTTTAAGAGATTAAATGATGGTTTTTCAGCTTCTACTATTCTTGAAGATTGTGGTTATGACCTTTCTATACTAGGTAAAGAAAGGCCAAAAGGAATTGCATGCCATATTAGAGAAGAGTATAAAGTCAATGGTTCTTTTCATGCTGGAAGAAAAATGTCTTCACTTCAAGATGATTTAGAAAATGGAAATGTTTCTCCATCAAAGGCCTTAATTAAAATGCAAGCCGAAATAATATATTTAAGACAACAAGTTGAGTTTTTAAAAAAAATTCTAAAGGAGGAAAAATGACTAAAATATCCACTTCAGAACTATTTCAATTGATTGATTCAACTATTGATAGTAATGATAATAAATTATCAATATCAATGCTTTGTGATATTGCAGGTGTTTCAAGATCTGGTTATTACAACTGGAAAAACAACGAAGAATTACGATATCTAAAAGAAATCAAAGATGAAGAAGACTTCAAATATATTTTAGAAGCTTATAATTTTAGAGGTTATTCTAAAGGAGTAAGAGGCATTTATATGAGGCTTATAAAAATGAATAAACCAATGAACCAGAAAAAGATTAGAAGACTTATGAGGAAATATAACCTCTTTTGTCCTATTAGAAAAGCTAATCCTTATAGAAGGATGCAAAAGGCTATGAAAACAAACAACTATGCCGCTAATCTATTAAGTAGAAAATTTGAAGCATATGGTCCTAGAATGGTTCTTCTTACTGATATTTCATATATTCCATATAACAATGCTTTTGCTTATTTATCAGTTATTATAGATGCATATACCAAAGAAGTTTTAGCATATCAATTAAGTCCTTCTCTTGAACTTGAATTCGTGTTAGACACGGTTAATATGTTAATTGAAAATCATGGTAAAGAACTTAAAACAGACACATTAATTCATTCAGATCAAGGATGCCATTACACATCACATAGATTTATAAAAATTATTGATGATGTGAATCTTAGAAGGTCTATGTCTAGACGTGGTAACTGCTGGGACAATGCTCCTCAAGAATCATTTTTTGGTCATATGAAAGATGAAATCAAAGAAAAAATTTTGATATGTACTACTTATGATGAAGTAAAAGCTATTATAGATGACTGGATTGATTATTACAATAATGATAGGTGTATATGGCATTTAAATAAAATGACACCTAAAGAATTTTATGAATCAGTTAAAAACAAAAATTTCGAACTTCCCCTAGGGGAAGGCAACACAAAAGATACTACTTAATTAAATATTAATACACAATTTAATTTGTACTTGACAAAGGGAGTACTTTACTTAAATTTTAACAAGTATGTGATGATCATCAAAGCCGAGCGGTTCGAACCTTTTTGATAGAAAACACGCAATTTTATATTGAAATCTTATATTTTTCCATAAAAAAAGTCCGATATTTTTGTATCAGACCTATTTACATAAGATGGCGGGAGTTAAAGGAATCGAACCCATATCAACGGTTTTGGAGACCGCTGTTCTACCATTGAACCAAACTCCCAAGTATTTTAAGGCTTGAAACAAGCCTTAAAATTATAAACTTTTTAGAACTCTATTTACAAGCCCCATATCGCAATTTGAAGCATAATTTTGTTTAAAATGCTTCATAACGCTTGGAATTGACTTATCTTCTAAAGATAAAATAATATTTTTTATCTCTTCTTCAGTAAGCATTTTTGGGAGATAGGAAGAGATTGCATCAATTTGTTTTTGAACATTTGCGGCTGATTCTTCTCTATTTCCCTTTAAATAACTTGATTTTTCTTCTTCAAGTTCTTTAATTGTCTTTTGAATAATTTTTAATAAATCATCATCCTTGATTTCTTGGCCTTTTGCTTTTAATTCATAACCAAGAAGCATGTATTTATTTATTAAAATACTATAAACTGCACGCTTATTTTCATCTTTATTTTTCAAAGCGAGCATATTTTCTTTTTTAATTGTATCAATTAACATTTTATTATTTCATGAAGCGGCCTTTATTTTTGCCTTTAGAAGCATGAACAAGTAAAGTACCGTTTTGATTTTCTGCAAGCTTTTCAGAATAAGCCATTGCTTCCTCTTTTGTATCAAATTTTTTGATAACTTTTGCTCCTTCTTTGAGAATTAATTCCCATTTTCCATCAACTTTTTTAAGATGATATACTTTTTTACCTTGTTTTTTTGCTTCTTCTTCCATGATTTTTACTCCTTATTTACTATAAATCACAATTGTGGTAAACAGCTTGAACGTCTTCACAGTCATCTAAAAGATCTAATAAATCCTTAAATTTTTGTAAATCTTCACCATCGAGAGTAACTAAGTCATTTGCTTTCATTGTTACTTCAGCAAATTCATAGTCATTAATTCCATTTTCAGCTAAAACTTCTTTTGCGTGTGCAAAACTTGCTGGATCAACAATAACTTCAGCAACACCATCTTCTAAAGAAATTTCTCTAACATCAACATCACCTAAAATTAAAATTTCTTCAAGGCTTTCTTCGCTTCCGCTATAAGCAAAATCTAAAACGCCAACTTGTTCAAAATTATAGCTAACATCGCCAAGATGTCCACCTTTTTTAGTAACAATTGTTCTAACATTAACTAAAGCTCTGTTTGAATTATCAGTTAGTGTGTTGATGATGAGGTAAGTTCCAGCTGGACCATATGCTTCATATCTTCCTTCAATATAGTTTGTAGCATCGCCGCCTTGTGCTTTTTTAATTGCTCTATCAATAACGTCTTTTGGACATTGTTTTCTATATTTATCAATTGCAGCTCTTAAAGCAAGATTGGAGTTTGGATCAGGAACACCTCTTTTTGCAGCCATATAAATTTCTTTGGATGCACGCATATAAATAGCACTTTTCTTTTTAGCAGTTGCTGCCATAGAAGCAGCTCTAACTTCGAAATGTCTTCCCATAACAAAAAATTCTCCTTTTCTATTCGATATTTTACTCCTTTTAATAGCCTAAAAAAATAGAAATAACGCAAAAATTAATCAAAAAATGAGTAATTTTCAATATTTTACTTCAATTAAATATAGTCCTTTTGGATCTGCTTGATATGAAACAATATTTCTATTTTCTTGATCTAGATGATTTTTAATAAAATCACTTTCAATTTTGCCTTTGCTAATTTCAATTAAGGTACCAACAATTTTTCTAATTTGGTAGCGCATAAAACCATCGCCAACAAAATAAAGTAATATTCTTGAGCCTTTAATTTCAATTTTTATATCTTTAATGGTTCTAATAAAATTGTCTTCATCATTATCTTTAGAACAAAAATCCATAAAATTATGTTTTCCAATAAAGAGTTTAGAAGCTTCTATGAGTTTATTTATATCGATATAACAATCAAACAATTCATAATTTCTTAAAACAACATCATATTTTTCATAGTTTATTACATAAAGATATGTTTTTTCTCTTGAACTAAATCTAGCATGAAAAGAAGAATCTACCTTTTCAATAGATTTTAAATAAATTGCTTCATCAATTAATTTATTGAAAGAATATCTAATTTTTTCTAAATCAATTTCGCGATCTTTTACATCAAAATGAGCAACTTGAGAAAGCGCATGAACGCCTTTATCAGTTCTTCCTGAGGCGTTGAGGGTAATATCTTCTTGAAAAATGATTTTTAAAACTCTTTCGATTTCACCTTGA
>JAQXNS010000046.1 GCA_029098125.1 bacterium | reverse complement strand
ACTTATGAAATGATGAGTGGAAATGAATATCTTCAATTTGTTGCTTCAAGTTATGGCATGCTTCAATCATCATTTAATAAAAATTATGAATATTTGATTAAAAAATTCCAAATGAGCAAAGCTGATATGAATAGAAAAATCAGAGAATACTCTCATGGTATGAAACAAAAAGTATGTTTAATGGCATCTTTAATTCATAATCCAAAGATTTGGATCCTTGATGAACCAACAGTTGGTCTTGATATTATTGTTTATGAAGTACTTTTAAGAATGATTAAAGATTTTGCTAGATTTGGAAAAACAGTATTTGTTACATCTCATAACATCGAACTTGTTTCAAAAGTTTGTGATCGAGTTGCAATTATCAATGATGGAGTGGTGGCAAACATCATCGACTTTAAAAAAGAGCCACTTAAAAGAAGAGAACTCAATAAGATTTTCTTTAAAATTTATACAGGAGAAGACGCTAAGTAATGTTTTTAGAATTAATTTTCAAAGAATTTAAAAAACAAAGAAATTTTTCTAATGATAAAAGAAAAACATTCTTTTTGACTCTTTTAAAATTGATTTTTGTTGGTGCATTTATTGCTCTTGAAGTTTTCATTTTCTTAAATCTTGATAAAAAGATTGAAAAATATTCGAGTTACGGCACCTATGACTTTTTAGTGCTTTTCATTTTTGTTCTTGAGATTGTTGCAATTGTTTCTAGTATTGTACAAGCAAGAAAAGTTCTCTTTGATAAAGAAGATAATAGAATTTTGATGCCTTTACCAATTAGTGAAGGGACAATTATTGCTAGTAAAATCACTTATATTTATTTAAAAGAAGTATTTTTAAATTTAGCAATAAGTTCACCTTTAATTATTGCTTATGCATCAACTAGACACTACATGCCTTACATTTATGTAATGAGTATTTTATATCCTTTTATAATAAGTGCATTTAATGTTGGTATTGCTTTAATTTTTGTTACTCCTTATCAATATATCTATAAAATAATAAAAAATAATGATATTTCTCAATTTGTTATTGCTTCGCTTCTAGTCATTTCACTTTGTTTTATTTATCAAGTTGTTTTAAATGTCTTTTTAACTGCTTTAAATGATAGTGCAATTGGTGGCGTTTTTGACTCTAATTTCATTGATTTCTTACATAATTTTGTAGTTTATTTATATCCTGTTTCGTTCTTTTTAGAAGCAGTTGTTAAAGAAACTAACATTTTAAGCAATATTTCAATAATTCTTGGTTCTTTACTTATTTCTCTTTCTCTTGGAAGTATGATTTCAACTTTCTTCTACAATAAATTAAATAAACATAGCGTTGAATTTAAGAAAAAAGAAATAAATAAAGAAATGAAAATTGTCTCTCCTTTTGTTGCTCAAATTAAAAAAGAAATTGATGTTTTATTTAAAGATTCAACATATATTTTTAGCTACACAGCACTTTTAATTATGGCTCCATTTTTAGCTTTTGTTGTTATTTCTTCACTTAATGCCATCATTTATGACAATTTAAGAATCTATGCTGTTTATTTCCCAGAATTAACAAGTTCAATCTCAATTACACTTGTTTTACTCTTCTCTTCAACAATTAATACTAGTGCTGCAAGAGCCATGAGTAGAGAAGAAAAAGCACTTGAAGTTACAAAATATATACCAGTAAAAATTAAAGATATTTTCCTTGCAAAATTATTAATTCCTTTAATTTTATCTTTTATTTCATTATTAATTACATGTTTAACCCTCTTAATCAGTAAAAATTTAGAAGCACATGCTTTCTTTGTTGCTCTCTTTATTGGCACTATTTTAATCATTTCTTCATCATTATATGGTTTATATTTTGATATGTTTGATAAAGGAAGTGTCAAACATAATTATTCAAGTATTTTAGGAACAATTAATATTTTATTCCCATTTGTTTTATTATTTGTTTCTTTCTTACTTCAATATAACCACATTAAATCATCAATTATGTATTTAATTTTATGTTTAATATCATTAATTCTTCTTCTTCCTTTTATATATATAAATAAGAAGAAATTTATTGATGCATTTAAAAAGATGGAGGTAAATTAATGAAAAACAAAACTCTATTAATTTTACTTATTAT
>JAQXNS010000045.1 GCA_029098125.1 bacterium | reverse complement strand
ATCCACCATATAATGAGCATAAGAAAAGTTTCTTAAAAAAGTTTACTAATATTAAATAATTTTACAAAAATATTGGGGTTCTGCAGGGTTTTTGAGATATTTTTAGTTTTTGAGTATCATTATTTGATGTAGAAAAACTGCAGGAAATATGATTAATATACATAATTAAAAATTTAAATAGTATAATTTAAATATGAAAAATTATAAATTAATTGATTTTAAAATTGATTTCGATTTTAATGATTTAACACCTCGAGGAGCCTATCTTGATGATGAACTTTTAATATTCACTAAGTTTTCTAGATATGTCGGGCCTATTACTCTTCAATATCTTGAAAATGGAGGGATTCAATCGCTTTACAATTATCATTTAATTATCAAAGTCAATAATGGTTTCTTGTGCGTTGATGAACTTATTGTAAATGGAAATACAGTCTCATCAAAAGAATTTATTGAAAGTAATAAAGATTTTTTAATCAATAAAGTATTGTTTTAAAGAAAGATTATATGGAGAAATTAAAATTATTATTACCAATTTTTGTTTGTGCATTAACTAGCTGCACATATTCATTTATCGGTTCAAGTAGTGAAATTAAATATGATAATAGCGATCAATACGAGGATGGAGATCGCTCTTATTCTTCTAGCGACATTACCGAATTTAATATAAATTGGATAAGTGGATCGGTAAAATTTGTTATAAACAATGATAATGTATATACTTTTAAATCAAATGATGTAACAAAAAACCCAGATCCAAAAAAATTAGTTCTAAGAACGTGGATAAACGAAGGTGTAGTAAATATTCAAATAGGTTATCCTGGAACTTATAATTTCAATAATTTTGAGAAAAATCTAGAAATTGGCCTTCCTAAGAAATCAATTAACACTATTAGTATCAACACTGTCGGAGGCCAAATTGAAAGCAATAATTTTGATGTAAACACATTTATAATTAATTCTGTTTCATCAAATTGTAAATTCAAAAATTCAAATATTAATACATTAAAACACTATACCGTTAGCGGAAATCTAAGTTTTAATGGTAGTTTAAATCACATGGTGAATAATTCAACAGGCGGAAACGCTAATTGTGAAAATGATTCAAGTAATGCCACAGTTTCTGTTAATACTGTAAGCGGCGAAACAAATTATACTTTCAATAATGGCGGATTCGTTGCTTCTTTAAACACTGTTAGTGGTCATTTTTACTCAAATGTTGAATATACAACAAACAATAATACATATACTTATGCTGAACCAAACCATAATATAGAAGTTAACAGTACAAGTGGCGGTTTAAGCATTTATAAAAAGTAATAATTAAGCATATATTTTTTTAAATATTTAATTTAAAAGCAATATAATATCTTTATGAAATTAGTATTTTTCGATTTGGAATTTTCAAATTGCTTTTCAGGAATTGGAAAAGTGTGTGAATTTGGCTATGTCATGACTGATGAGAATTTTAATGTTCTTGAAGAGGATGTTTTTGTAATTAATCCAGGTAATGATAGAGAAAATAGATTTTTTATCGATAAAAACAACAAAATTGACTATTCATTTTGGTATTATCCGATTGAATATTATTATAAACAACCAGAATTTCCCTACTTTTATGAAAGAATCAAAAATATTTTAGAAGGCGAAGATGTTATTGCTTTTGCATATTCTTCTTTAAATGATGTTTTTCATCTTGAAAGCGCAATTAAAAGATACGATTTAAAATCTCTAGATTATGTATGTTTTGATGTTCAAAAGTTTACAAGAGTGTTAACTTTTGAAAATAAAAATCCTGGTCTTGGAGCAGTTGCAAATAGAATTTTAAAAAAAGAAACTATTGAATCAAAACGCTTACACTTATCTAAGGATGATGCATATATTACAATGCTAGTGTTTAAAAAACTCTTTGAATTATCAAATTCTAAGCTCAAAGATTTTTTAGATTTAAATAAAAATTATGGAATAAGAACATCAAAATATTTTCTAGAAAAAGAGAAAATTTTAAAGGAAAGAATCGAAAGAGAAGAGATTGCTAAATACTATAAAGAGGTCATAAAAAACGAGCAAGATAATTTAAAAAATCTCAAAAACCCTGCAAAACCCGCATATTTTACTCGAGAACTAAGATTTTCAAGAGCAAGTATTAACGAATTGGTTAGCTTTGCTAGATCTAAAAATATGTATTTAGTTGACAATCCAACTGATGCAGAGGTAATAGTTTATAAAGATAAAAATAGGCTTGAAAGATTATTAAAAAATATCGAAGAAAAAGATTACATAATTTTTGAATTTGATGAAAGTAAAGGAATGAAACTATGAATTTAAATGGCAAAGTAAAAATTGTATTTTTTGATTTTGATTGGACATTATTTGACCATCGCACATATGAAATAAAACCATCTGCATTAAAAGCGATCAATCTTCTTAAAAATAATGGAATAAAAATAGTCATCAATACTGGAAGAAGTTATTATTCTTTACTTGAAAAAGATATTGTTAAAGAGATTAAACCTGATGCCCTTGTCGTTGCGAATGGAGGAGCAGCATTAGTTGATAATCAAATTTTATATGCACATTATTTTGATGAAAAAGAACAAAATGATTTGCTAAATTTTCTTGATAAAAATAAATATAGTTATGGAATTATTACTCTATATACAACTTATGGAAAAACATTTGAACGTGGAAACGTTGATAAATTTTTCAATTCTTTTGATGAACCACGTTCAAAAGATATTAAAGAATATAAAAATGAAAAAATTTTAAGTGTTACAGCTTTTGTAAACGATGATGAAGCAGAGAATATTAAAAATAATTTTAAATCGTTTAATTTCTCAAATTTTTTTGGACCTTGTATTGAAATTAGAAAAAAAGAGTTTTTAAAACAAGAAGGTGTTAGAGCAATTTTAAATCATTTTGGATTTAAAAAAGACGAAGCGATAGCCTTTGGCGATGATACAAATGATATAGATATGTTTAATGAAGTTAAATACAGTGTTGCTGTTGGAAATGCTAAAAACGAACTTAAAAATGTAGCAACTTTTGTTACAAAAGATATCGATGATGATGGTATTTTCTACATACTTAAAAAATTAAATCTAATCTA
>JAQXNS010000044.1 GCA_029098125.1 bacterium | reverse complement strand
CAAATAAAAGAAGATTTGCTTGAAATATTAAATAAGGAAATTTCACTAGAAACAGCCATTGAACTTGTTCTATTTGTAATGAAAAAACAAATATTTACAGATGGAAATAAAAGAACTGCAGTAATCTTTGCAAATCATTATTTGATTAGTCATGGGCTTGGAATTATTGTTATACCTGCAGAATTAGTAGATGAATATAAAAAACTATTAGTTCTATATTATGAGGATAGAGATTTAGTATCTATTAAAGATTTCTTAAAAGATAAATGCGTAATTAGTTTTTAATGATCAATAAATATTGAGAATTATTAAAATTTATAAAAGGCTTTACTATTGTTGGCGACCGAGTGACTGTTTCAAAAGAATTGTTCCTCGAACTAGAAAACAACGTTAGAGAGATTAAATTTGAAATATTTAAAACATGTGGCTTTGTAGAAGAAAGTGGCCATGGAGTGCCAACTGTTACAAAGGCATATGGTGATGAGTCATATATATTTGATGGCAAATTTATAAAGGTTGTTATTCCTTTTGATAGAAGTAGTTTTACAAATACTATCCAAGAAATCGATAATACTACCCAGAAAACTACCCAGGAACACGAAAGCACTACCCAGAAAACTACCAAAGAAAGATTAATAGAATTATTAAAAGCAAATCCTAATTTATCTAGAAGCGATTTGGCAACATTATTGAAATTAAGTGAAGATGGCGTTAAATACCAAATAAAAAAATTAAAGGATAAAGGGATTATAAAACGTGTAGGTCCAGACAAAGGCGGCTATTGGGAGGTAATTGAATAATTAGTTAGTAGTTGTGGTACAACAATAACTACCCCCAATTGAAAATACAAAATGATATAATGAGCGTCTATCACTAATATGGTAGATGCTTTTTAATATATTTTGTCACATTTGTCACGCAACTCACGTGTCACTTAGCCTATATATTTAAAAATATAGGTTTAGAGGGTGCACCTTTATCTATTGAGGGTGCATTGTATTAACAAAACTTACCTTTCACATATTGAATGAATATTTCTGATACAATTTCAGAGTTTTTTGCTCATTTTATAGCATTAATTCATATAAAATTTTTTTATAAATGCGTTAATTTTTTGAAAAAAGTGCACTCGTATGGCTGAAAAAAGTGCACTCATACACTTGAAAAAAGTGCACTTATATGTTTGAAAAAAGTGCATCATCATAGTAGAATCATATTGAAAGGTGATTAACTATGCCAATTAAACTTGAAAATTATAAAGACCGATTAATTGATAAAACCATTGAGTTATATTTAAAAACTTTTAAAGCGATTCAAATTGTTGGTCCAAAATGGTGCGGCAAGACATGGACTAGCATGCATCATGGCAATTCTATTGTTAGATTAACTGATATAGAGAAAAGAAAACTAGCTATACTGAATCCGAAGTTAATTTTAAATGAGAATATTCCAGAGGTTATTGATGAATGGCAACTAGTGCCAGAATTGTGGGATGCTATTAGAAATGAATGTGATCTGAGGGCATCAAAAGGAAATTTTATTTTAACAGGCTCAACCGCTTTACTAGATAAGGAAGAGAAATCAAAGATTAAGCATACTGGTACTGGTAGAATTATTAAAATAAATATGTTTCCTATGACTACGTTAGAATTAGGTAAATCTCTTGATTATATTTCTTTAATGGATATGTATGAAGGAAAGGAAATTAATAAATTAGTTGATCCTTTTGATCTTTATGAACTTACTAGACTTATTATAAATGGTGGATGGCCTGAAAATTTAGGCCTTTCGAATTTAGAAAGTGATGGTTTACTAGCACGCGAATATATAAAGTCAGTTGTAGAAAATGACGCTAATGAAAATTACAATGATGATAAATTCTTATTTGACTCACAAAAAATGATGATGATTCTCAAGTCATTAGCAAGAAATGAGTCCAGCTATGCAGCAGAAGCAACTATTTTGAGAGATTGCTTTAATTTTAGTAATGGCGAAGAACAAACATTAAATAAAAGAACATTATCTAGATATTTAGACATTCTAGAAAAATTATACATTATAAATAATCAAGAAGCTTATTCA
>JAQXNS010000043.1 GCA_029098125.1 bacterium | reverse complement strand
CGGGTAGATAGTTGTAATAAACGCTTAAGAAGAAAGCGGCGTTGACGCGTTACATTCGCCACGTGGTAGTGGCGGCGTGGTTTTAGAGGGCTTAAGTGCCCGAAAATGAAAAACCACCAGCTAAGCTGGTGGATTGTTATTCAAAAACCCTGCAGAAATCAACTATTTTTGAAAAACTTTTAAAATTTTCTCAATTTTATTCATCATTCTATTTTGAGAAATTTAATAAAATGTTATACTTAATTTATGAATGTTTACGATTTATTACATAAAGAATTAAAACGATTAGATATTAAAGAAGAAAGTATTAAAGACGAAATCAAAGATCTTCCTCTTGGTACTTTAGTACGAATAAAAAGAAATGATAATGTTTATGTCTATCTTAAACATAGAGAAAACCGCAAAGTAATTAGTGTTTATGTTGGAAAAGAAGACGATCAAAATGTTGTAAAAATCGAAGCAGATTTAAGAAAAAGAATGGTTCTTGAAAGAGAACTTAAAAAGACAGCAGACGAAAAAACACTAATTCAAAAAATGTTGAAAGTTAAATAATTGGAAGAATTCCACTTATTTTATAGTGTTATTAAATAAATTTAATAACAACATAATAATCAAATATAGTAGAATAAACACAAGCGAATGAAGGAGCGTGTTTATTATGGGCTTTAAAAAGTATGATTCTGCAGCTGAAGAGCAAAAAGCAGAACTGGAAAAACAGCAGATTGAGGATGAAAAGAGTTCTTTTTCTTCAATGGTAGAAGAAAACAATAAAGAAATTGAAGAACTCGAGGCATTACCACTTGATGAGATTCAAGAAAGTATCACAAAAAGAATCGAAGAATCTCGTGAAACTTATCTTTCATATACTAAAAAACAAAAGAAATTAAGTGGTTTAATCAGCGCAGCTGTCCTTTTAGTAATGATCGGAGCGCTTGTTTTAATGGTTACATTAAGTGCTAAAGTACCATTTATCACTTATATTTCACTTGCAATTATGATTGTTGCTTTAGGTGGAACATTTTTTTCAACAAAAGTTTTTAGAAAAAAACTTAGTGCAATGGCTGATTTATATATCAACACTTTGTACAAGGAAGTAAACAATTATTTGTTTAAAGATAGTGAGAAATTTAGTGAACTTGATTGTAAACCAAATGGCCAAATGAAAGATGAAATTTTCATGGATGCTAGATTTTATAAGAACTTAAAAGGCACAAAAAGTAGAAATCTTGTTGCAGTAAACTACAAAGGAAATTTACTCGGAATTGCTGATTTAGCTGGCAATGTTCTTGTCAAAAATAGACTTTCACCTATGTTTTTAGGAAAAATTTATGATTATCCAAACACATATGCTAATGAAGGCAAAAGAATCATTGTTCAAGTGAAAGGCGGCGAACTTTCAAGACCTGTTGATGATATTGATGATTTACAACTTGTTGATGGCACAAAAACTTATGCTGTTTACACAAATGATGAGAATTATAAGAAAGTACTTTCACAAAAAGTATTAGATCAAATATTAAAACTTAAAGTTGATAAGACTCTAATTGACGTAATTGTTTCAATTAGACCTGGAAAAACTTGTATCGGCATCGACTACGTTGACGAATTTTTAAATATTCCTGTCCAATCAAAATTTGATTTCAATAACGTCAAAAGACAAGAAAGTGATTTAAATAAAGTTTTAAATATTCTCGATAATATCCATTAATTTTTTAAGGAGATTTTTTTATGGAGCCTTTAAAAAATAGATGGATTGAAATCCAAGGTTATAAACATGATGGAAGAATGCACCGAATTTGGGATAGCGTTTTTGTAGTGGATGAAACTGAAGAATATATTGTTGTTGCATCAACAAAAACTAAAGTTGTAGAGCATGATTTCCGAATTTGGTACACAAAAGAACCAGCAATTATGATATTTTTCAAAAATAGATGGTGGAATGTTATTGCAATGCTTAAAAAAGTTGGAATTACATATTATGTAAATCTAGCTTCACCATTTGTTTACGACAATCAAAAAGTAAAATATATCGATTATGACCTTGATTTAAAATTATATCCAAACAAAGATATTAGATTAATTGACGTAAAAGAATATGGATATCATCGTAAAAAATACAATTATGGAGATGATATTGATAAAATTCTTCGTTTTAACATCACAAATATTAAAGAATGTATGGGCAAAAATGAATTCCCATTTTGCGATGATTTAATTCGAAAATATTATCATGACTTTATTGAATTAACAAAGAAGGAAAAATAAATGTTTGTTGAAATTATTAGTGATTCTAAAGAAAAAACATTAAAAATTGGCAATTTTGTAGCAAAAAAGCTATTTCCTGGTTCAGTTATTACATTAACTGGAGACCTTGGAGCTGGAAAAACTACCTTTACTAAGGGAGTTGGCGAAGGTTTAGGGATTAAAGATGAGATAAATTCACCAACTTTTAATATTTTAAAATGCTATTTTAATCCAACATTGAATTTGTATCACATTGATGCATACAGATTAGAAGATGTTTCTAGCGAAGGAAAAAATATTGGCCTTGAAGAAGTAATTGAAGGTGATGGAGTCGCTTTAATTGAATGGACAATGTTTATTAAAGAATTTATTCCAACTTCTCATTTAAATATCGAGATTAAAAATTTAGGTGAAAATATGAGAAAAATTACATTTTCTAGTGAATTTAGCGAATATTTTGACATTATTGAATCTTTAAAAGAGGCGAAATAATATGTATTCATTATTATTAGATAGTGCAGATAAATATTTAGGAATTGGTATTTCTTTAAATAATGAAATTATTGATAAAGTTTATTTTGAGGCATGGCAAAGACAAAGCGAACTAATGGTTCCTGAATTAGAAAAAATCATAAAAAAGAACAATATTGATCCAAAAAGTATCAATGAAATCATCGTTACAGTTGGACCTGGAAGTTATACAGGTGTAAGAATTGCCCTAACTATTGCAAAAATTTATGCTTATTCACTAAACATTAAATGTTACGCAATAAGTTCATTAAATATTTTAATGAACCCAAATAGACCTTCAATTTGTTTGATGAATGCAAGAAGCAATAGAAGCTATTTCGGTGTTTATGACAACAAAAATATAATTGAAAAAGATCAAGTTTTAACTAATGAAAATGTAAAAAAATACATTGATGAACACAAAGATTTTTCAGTTTGTGGAGACACAAAATATCTTGGTATTGAAGGTGAAAGAAACGATATTTTCATCAACATGTTAAGATTGAAAAGTGAAGAAAATGAGGTTAAAAATATACTCTCTTTAAAGGCAGTATATTTAAAAGATTGATGAGTATTGAACTAGCAAAAATAACAGATTTAGATGCTCTTCTTGAGATTGAAAATGAGTGTTTTAAGGACCCATACACTCATGATGATATGCTCTATGAACTATCACAAAATCCTTGTTCGAAAATTCTAATTTTCAAAAAAGATTGGTGTTCTGCAGGGTTTTTGGACTTTTGGATTACATTTGATAGCGCTACAATCTGTCAAATTGGTGTCAAAAAAAGCGAAAGAAGACAGGGAATTGGCGAAGCACTTTTGCTTGAAGCAATCAAGATTTTAAAAGAGCAAAATGTTGAATTTTTTACACTTGAAGTTCGTGCTTCAAACACTGCAGCAATAGCTTTATATACAAAAGTTGGATTTGAAAAAGTAACCGTAAAAACAGGCTACTATAAAGATGGAGAGGATGCCATTTATATGGTTAAAGGACTGATTTAAAATGGAAAAAGATTTAATTATTTTAGGACTTGAAAGTAGTTGTGATGAGACTGCTTGTGCGATAACAAAAAATGGAAAATTACTTGCAAATGTTATTTCCAGTCAAATTGAAGTGCATCAAAAATTTGGTGGAGTTATGCCAGAAATTGCAAGTAGATTACATCTTGAAAATATTGCTTGTGTTGTCGATGAAGCGCTAAAAACAAGTGGAATTAGTATGGATGAAGTTGATGCAATTGCAGTCACGCGTGGCCCTGGCTTAATTGGTGCTTTGCACGTTGGAATTCAAGCAGCAAAAACTTTAGCATTAATTTACAACAAGCCATTAATTCCTGTTCACCATCTTTGTGGACACATTTATGCAAATGAATTTGTTGAAAAATTATCTTTTCCACTACTTGCAGTAGTCGTTAGCGGTGGAAACACTGAGTTAGTTTATATGAAAGATCACCTTGATTTTGAAATTATTGGCGAAACTAAAGATGATGCAATCGGTGAATCTTTTGATAAAGTTGCTCGTGTACTTGGTTTACCTTATCCTGGAGGAGTTGCAATTGATAAATTAGCAAAACAAGGGAAACACGCTTACAAGTTACCAACTCCACTTCATGATGGAAGTTTGAACTTTTCTTATTCAGGATTGAAAACTGCCGTGATTAATTTAGTCCATAATTTAGAGCAAAAAGGTGAAAAAGTTGTAATTGAAGATATGGCAAGGTCTTTTGAAGATGTTGCTGTTGGTATGGTCATTGACAGAGTTAAAAAAGCTACAAAATTATACCCAGTGAAGGAAGTAGTTCTAGCAGGTGGAGTTAGCGCAAACTCATATTTAAGAGAAGAAATCGTTAAATTATTTAAAAATAGTGATGTTCACGTCATTATTCCACCAATTTGGTGCACAACTGATAACGCTGCAATGATTGCAAAAGTTGGTGAATATTTATATAGAGAAAAAATTTTTGCACCACTTGATATTTCAGTTGATCCAAGCTGGAAAATCGAAGATTTCAAAAAGTTTTAAATTTTATTTAAAAAAGTTAATAAAAAATGCCTATTAGGCTATAATTTATAATTGTTTAGGAGGAATTGTTATTTATGAGTCAAGAAAGAAGTTTAACAAATAGAAAACTTTTTAATAGTTATTTTGACAAAAAATTAGAAGATGGAACAAAAATTACTTTAGAAGGTTGGGTCAGATCTAATCGTAATAACGGTTCTGTTGGTTTTATTGAATTTAATGATGGAAGTTATTTCAAAAATATACAAATTGTATACACAAAAGAGAGTGCACATTATGAAGAATTCACAAAAGTAAAATACGGAAGTGCAATTCAAGTTAGTGGTACTATCCGTTTAACTCCAGAAATGAAGCAACCTTTTGAAATTCAAGGTGAAGAGGTCATAATTCTTGGTGATTGTGCTGAAGATTACCCACTTCAAAAGAAAAAAACAAGCTTTGAATTTTTACGTGATATTGCATATTTAAGACCTAGAGCAAACACTTTCCAAGCTGTTTATAGAGTTAGAAATGCTCTTGCTTTTGCAGTACATAAATTTTTCCAAGAAAGAGGATTCATTTACGTTCAAACACCTGAAATCACATCAAACGACGCAGAAGGAGCAGGTCAAGTTTTCCATGTTTGCAGCGATTTAAAACATCCAGATGAATTTTTTGGAACAAGCGCATCTTTAACTGTCAGTGGACAACTTCATGCTGAAGCTTTCGCCCTTGCTTTTAGAGATGTTTACACATTTGGCCCAACATTTAGAGCTGAAAACAGTAACACAAACAGACATGCATGCGAATTCTGGATGATTGAACCAGAAATGGCTTTTGCAGATCTTGAAGACAACATGGACACAATTGAAGCATTTATTAAATACATTATTAGTTATGTTTTAGAGAACTGCAAAGAAGAAATGAACTTCTTCAACAACTTCATTGAAAAGGGTGTAATTGATAAATTAAAACTTGTTATTAACAGCGATTTCAGAAGAATGACATACACTGAAGGTATTGAAATTCTTCAAAAAAGCGTGCAAAACGGCCACAAATTTGAAAATAATGACATTTTCTGGGGTATGGATTTACAAAGCGAACATGAACGTTTCATCACTGAAGAAATTGTTAAAGGTCCAGTTTTCTTAATTGATTATCCAAAAGAAATTAAAGCTTTCTATATGAAAGTCAACGCTGATAACAAGACAGTTGCAGCATGCGATTTACTCGTACCAAAAGAGGGCGAAATTGTTGGTGGTTCACAAAGAGAAGAAAATTTTGAAAAATTACAAGCAAAAATGAAAGAGCAAGGAAACGAAGCAACACTTGATTGGTACCTCAATTTAAGAAAATATGGCGGTTGCATTCATTCAGGATTCGGACTTGGTTTTGATAGATTATTAATGTACATCACAGGCATGCAAAACATTCGTGATGTTCAACCTTTCGGAAGAACTCCAGGTAGTTTAAAATATTAATATGGAAGAAAGAGAAAATCAAAGTAACTTATACATAACTCCGGAAGATAGAATCGAAAAAGTTGAAGAAACTAGTGAATCTAATGTTACTGAAGAAGTAATTAAAGACACTATCCATCTTGAGAGTGGGAAAAAAGACGAGAATCGAATCGAGGAAAATAAGAAAATTAGACGTGTTCTTCTCTTCTTTTTTCTTATGCTTATTAACGTAGCATTTTTCTCTTACATTATTTATTTGATAATAAAAATTTTCACGTCTTTATAAATTTTTACATAATTAATCACTTTATCATTTTTGCATACTTAATACTTTTATATATATAAAAGGATTAAGAAAAATGATATACTTTTAAACGCTATGAATTATGAACTTGAATTAAACGAAAGACAATTTGAGGCAGTAAGTGCCAATGATCAATACTTAAGAATTATTGCTGGTGCTGGTAGTGGCAAGACCAGAGTTTTGACATACAGAATTGCATACTTAATTGAAGTTTTAAAAGTTTATCCAAATCAAATTTTAGCTATTACTTTTACAAATAAAGTAGCAAAAGAAATGAATGAAAGAGCCAAAAAATTACTTCCAAACATTGATTTGACCGGCTTAATTATTTCTACTTTTCACTCATTTTGTGCTCGCTTTTTGAGAAATGAGATTCATCTTTTAGGATTTCCAAAGAATTTTGTAATTTTTGACGATGATGACAAATTAAGAATGATAAAAGCAATTGGTGAAGATTTTGGATTTAAAAAAACTGATGATAACAACAAATTAGCTCTAAATTTTATCTCAAAATATAAGACAATTGGCCAACTACCAAGCGAAATACCTCAATTTGTCAAAAAACAACATGAAATTTTATATAAATATTTTGTCGAATATGAAAAAAGAAAAGCAGAATCAAAAGCTTTAGATTTTGATGATCTTTTAATTTACACTGTTAAAATTTTAGAATCTTATGAAAATGTAAAAACTAAATGGTCAAATAGATTTAGTCATATTTTAGTTGATGAATTTCAAGACACAAACGACCTTCAATTCAAACTTTTAACTTTATTAACAAATGGTTTGAATTCAGTTTATGTCGTTGGGGATCCTGATCAAACAATTTATACTTGGCGTGGTGCAAATCAAAGAATTATTTTGAATTTTGATTCCATTTTTGCACCAACAAGATCAATAGTTCTTGAAGAAAATTATCGTTCAACAACAAAAATTTTAGATTCAGCAAATAATTTGATTTCTTTTAATAAAGAAAGATTGAAGAAAAATCTGTTTACAAAAAATGGAAAGGGTGACGACATTATTGTTAAAAATCTTGATTCTTCGACAAGCGAAGCTAATTTTATCGCTAGATCTATCGAAGAAATTCGCTCAAAAGATCCATCTACTCAATACAAAGATTTCACAATTTTATATCGTTCTAGCTATTTATCATTAAAAATTGAACAATCGTTAACGAGTCGACACATACCTTACAAAGTATATGGTGGATTAAAATTCTATTCTCGTAAAGAAATCAAAGATTGTCTTGCTTATTTTAGATTGATTGTAAACTCAAAAGATAACATCAGCTTTGAAAGAATTATTAATGTTCCTAAACGTGGTGTTGGCGATAAAAATCTTCAATTATTAAGAGACGAAAGTAAAAACGCAAATCTTAGTGAGTTTGAATATTTGGCTGAAATCGATATTCACGACACAGAAATTAAACCTCTAATTCTTAAAAGATTGACCGATATGGTCGATAAAATTATTGAAACAAGAGAGAAAATCGACGCAAATTTAGAAGCTTATAGTGAGGTTTTAGACACTTTTTTGAAAGATATTGGCTATTATGAGTTTTTAGAAGACAACGAAGATGAAGACGATAAAATTTTAAACGTTCAAGAATTAATCAGCGATATTAGAAATTATTTAAAGGAAAATCCTGATTCAACTTTTGATGAATATCTACAAAATATTCAACTGATTACATCCCAAGATGAAATTGGGGATCAAGATTTTGTAAGTTTAATGACAGTTCATACAGCAAAAGGACTTGAATTTAAATATGTTTTCATTATTGGATTTATCGAAGGAGTCTTCCCAAATCAACGTGCTCTTCTTGAAGGTGAAAACGGAGTTGGAATTGAAGAGGAAAGAAGACTTGCTTATGTTGCATTTACTCGAGCAAAAAAACAACTTTACATCACGATGAATCGAGAATATTCTTTTGCACTTCAAAGCCAAAACATGCCTTCTAGATTTTTAAAAGAAGCAAAACTTGATTTAAATAACAAACCACTTTTTGAATCAAAACGAATTCAAAATGTTAATACTTACTCATATGATTTTAGACGTGACCATGAAGGTACAGGTTTAGGGTCAACAAAAAGAAGAGAATCTCAACCATTCAATATGAGTGCTGGAAATGGAATCGTTTGGAAAGTTAATGACATTTGTCAGCACACTGTATTTGGTGAAGGTGTTGTGAAAAAAGTCGAGGACGACATTATTACAGTCGATTTTATTGATTTTGGTGTGAAAAAGATGCTTGGAAGTCACAAAACTTTATCTAAAAAAGGAGGACCAACATGGAATTCTTAGAAGCTAAAAAGAAACATGAAGATCTTGTTCGTTTAATTGAAAAATATTCTCATGAATATTACGTTTTAGATAATCCTACAGTTAGCGACTTTGAATATGACCAAAAAATGGAAGAACTTCAAAGATTAGAAGAAGAATTTCCAGAATTAATCACCAAGACTAGCCCAACGCAAAGAATTATTGGTCAAGTTTTGGATGGATTTGAAGAAATTCATCATGAAAAACAAATGTTATCACTTGGCGACGTTTTTAATGATGATGAACTTCTTGATTGGGTGAAAAAAACTGAAGAAAGTGCACATAAAGAACTTGAGTTTGTTGCAGAAATGAAAATTGATGGCCTTGCAATGTCTCTTGTTTATCAAGATGGTGTTTTAAAATATGCTGCAACTAGAGGAGATGGAATGACTGGCGAAGACGTTACAACTAATGTCTTAACCATTCCTAGCGTTCCAACTCGTATAAATTTAATGGGTAGAGTTGAGGTTCGTGGCGAAATTTACATGCCAAAAAAGAGTTTTGCAGAACTAAATGAAGCAAGAAAAGAAAAAGGTGAACCTTTATTTGCAAATGCAAGAAATGCAGCAGCTGGTTCGATTAGAAATTTAGATAGCAGTGTTGCAAGAAGTAGAAAATTAGATGGTTGGTGGTATTATTTTGCAAATGCAGAAGATTTTGGAATCAAAACCCATGCAGAAGCAATAAATAAACTCGATGAACTTGGATTTAAGACCAATCACGAAAGAAGAATTATAAAAGGAAAAGATCAAATCCTTGCTTATGTTGAAGAATACACAGCAAAAAGATCTTCATTACCCTACGATATTGATGGAATTGTATTAAAAGTTAACGATTTTTCACTTTATGATGAAATTGGTTACACTGCAAAAACTCCAAAATGGGCAATTGCATATAAATTTCCACCAGAAGAAGTTAAAACTAAATTGTTAGATATTGTTTACACAGTTGGAAGAACTGGAAAAATTACTCCAAATGCAGTTCTTGAACCAGTTAGAGTTGCTGGAAGTTTAGTCCAAAGAGCAACCTTACATAATGAAGATTTTATTCTTGAAAAAGGTTTAATGGTTAACGATCACGTAATTATTAGAAAAGCTGGCGATATCATTCCTGAAGTTGTAAAACCTATCCTTCAAGATAGAACTGGTGAAGAAATTCCATATAAAATGATTGAAAATTGCCCTGATTGCGGCTCAAAACTAGTCAAAATTGATGCAATGCATTTCTGTTTGAATAAAAATTGTCCAAGTAGAGCAATTGAAAGTCTCATCCATTTTGCTTCAAAAGATGCAATGGATATCGAAGGAATGGGCGAAAAAGTATGTGAAGAATTTTTTGCTCTTGGATTTATTAAATCAATTCCTGATATTTATCTTCTACATCATCATAAAGATGAAATCATTGAAATTGATGGTTGGAGTAATAAATCAGTTGATAATCTTCTTGATGCAATTGAAAAAAGTAAAAATAACAGCCTTGAAAGATTACTTTTTGGACTTGGAATCAAAGAAGTTGGTTCAAAAATGGCAAAAACACTTGCTCGTAGATTTACAAATTTGACTTTGTTAATGAGTCAAAATGAAGAAGAATTACAAAATATCAATGACATTGGTGTTGTGGTTGCTCATTCAATAGTTGAGTACTTCAAAGATGAACACAATCTTGAAATAATTAATAAATTAGATGAACTTCATGTAAATATGGTTTATTTAGGTAATAATAAAGTTGATTCTTCAAGTTATTTCTACAATAAAAAAGTAGTTTTGACTGGAACATTAACAAGTTTTGGAAGAAAAGAAGCTACTGAAATCCTTGAAAATTTAGGTGCTCATGTTTCTAGCAGCGTATCAAAAGTGACTGATTTAGTTATTGCAGGCGTTGAAGCAGGTTCAAAACTTGATAAAGCAAATAAACTTGGCGTAAAAGTTATTAATGAAGAAGAATTCAAAGAACTTCTAGGAGGAGAAAAAGATGAAGACAATCAATAAAGATGTTTTAAAAGATGCTGCAAATCGTCTTTTATTTGACATGAAAGATAGTGAATATGACACATTATTGAGTGAATTTGACTCAATTCAACATCAATTATCACTTATGGGAAAAATTGAAGGAGTAAACGAAACAACACCAATGACTTTTCCATTTGATGTTAGCATTGATTTTTTAAGAGAAGATGAACCAGAAACTCCTCTAGCAATCGATGATGTTTTGAAAAATGCAGGCGAAGTTAAAGATGGACAAATCAAACTTCCAAAGGTGGTAGGATAATGAATTATTTAGATTTAACAATAAAAGAGATTCACGAAGCTCTTCTTGATAAAAAAGTTACCCCTGTTGATCTTGTAAAAGAAGCAATAAAAAGAGCAAAAGAGAA
>JAQXNS010000042.1 GCA_029098125.1 bacterium | reverse complement strand
CAATTCTTCAATGCTTTTATATTTAGAAAACAGTTTTCTTGTAACAACATTTACCTTTTTATCAGTGCATTGAGCACTAAGCATTACAGCAATTAAAAAACCATAGTCGGAATTATATTCAAGTTCACAACCCGCTGTTGGTAAAATTTCATCAAAATAAGATTTTATTAAAACAACTTTGTCCTTATTTGCTATTGCCATAATTATCTTCTTCTCTAATCCTTTTTATAATTAAGCGATCAATAGCAGATAAATTTTTTTGATTTGTTCTCTTTGCTTCCTCGATTGCAGCTAAAATTATTTCTTTACTTGTTCCACTTTGAATCCATTCATCAACTTTTCCGATTTCAAATGGTGAAAGGTCACGATTTAAATAAAGTTGGACTTTTTGGAATAAAGTTGTCTTAAATTCTTCCATTTCTTTATCATTTGAAGTTAAATCTTCACCAAGAACTTCTTTATTGAATTCAAAATATACTTGTTTTTTAAAAGGTTCAGCAGAAACAAAGGGAATTTTTTTGTCATTTACACCTATATCAATGAGTTTTCTTTTGAATAAATCATTCATAATATTGTCGATTTGTCTTGTTGAATAGGTAGAATATTCTGAAATCATTTCAGTTGTGACAAACATGTTTCCACTATCATTTAAATGGTCGATAATTAGCAAAATCATCACTTCTTCTTCGTTTAAATCTAATTTTTTATAGTATTCAAGTGCTAAATATGAAAAATTATATGCCATTGCTTTATTAATTAGTCCCATTTTTCCTCTCCTTCATCTTTAAAAATTTCTTGTTTTCTTCATCAACCTTAAACTTATTTAGATTTTCTATTAAATAATAATTGTCTTCAAGTAATTTTTTAGTATTTTCATCTATTTTTAGATCATATTGATAAGCAAATCTATAAGCTCTTAAAATTCTTAGTGGGTCCTCTTTTATTCTAGTTAAAGGATCGCCAATAAATATCAATTTTTTATTTATTAAATCCTCATATCCTTGTTTACTTATGTCTTCGATCTCATATTTTTCATTGATATAAATGGCATTTATTGTAAAGTCACGTCTTAAATAATCAACTTTGATATCATTAATAAATTCAATTTCAGCAGGATGTCGAAAATCCGAATAAATTCGCTCTTTTCTTAAAGTTACAATATCGATTTTTGTACCGTTATATTTATAACTCATAGCTCCGTATTTTGAAAATGTTAAATCAACATCTAAAAATTCTTTAACTTCGTATGGTTTTGCATCAGTGACAAAATCAAAATCAGAAATTTCTTTTCCTAATAAAAAATCACGTGATGTAGACCCTATCATATAAAGCCTAAAATCACGTTCATTAAATAATTTTTTTAAAAAATCGAATATTTCGACGCTCATGTAAATTAATTATTGTTTTTTAACAGCTTTTTTCAATGGCTTTCCAGGTTTAAATCTTACATCATATGATTCTGGAATATTAATCACTTTATTGCTATCAGAGACATCAGTTGTTGTTCTTGCTTTTCTTTTTCCAACATAAAAAGTTCCAAAATAATTAATCTTTGCTTCTTCTCCTCTTTCTAAACATTCACTGATAACGGAAAGAAAAGATTCAACTATAATTTGCGTATCTCGTTTAGAAAAACCCTCTCTAATTGAAATTTCTTCAATAATGTCTTTTTTATTCATAAAATACCTCAATATGTTTAATTATTTAATCATGTTATAGTTCAATTTTCAAATTTAAATCTAGATATCTTCGTTTTTTAGTGGCCTTTTCATTATATCGTTGATTGTTTCAAAAAGATTCCTATCTTCATATATTAATTGATATAAAGAATTAATTATTGGCATATCAATTGAATCGTGTTTCGAAATTTCGTATATAACCTTGATTGTATAAACACCTTCAATTGTATCTTTATTCATCAAAAGCGCCTTTTTTGCACTTTTACACTCAGCTACCATCTTTCCAAATTTAAAATTACGTGATTCAGAAGAATTACAGGTCAAAATTAAATCACCAACTCCACTTAAACCAAAAAAAGTCTCTTTTTTTGCTCCTTTTTTAAGTCCGAATCGTGTTATTTCATTTAATCCACGCGTAATTAGTGCAGCTTTACTATTTTCTTTATAACCTAATCCGAATAATATGCCACTTGCAATTGCAATTGCGTTTTTTATAGATGAAGCAAATTCTGCACCAATAACATCGCTAGTGTAATAAACCCTAAAATAGTTATTTGAAAACAATTCTTGAACAGTTCTACCTACTTTTTCATCACTAGAAACGCTATTTATACATGTTATATTTTCTAAAATAACTTCTCTTGCAAAACCTGGACCTAAGACACTTGCTAATCCATTTATTAGATCTGCATTCAAGTTTTTAGAAATAAATTCTTGAATCCTTAAATTACTTGTTGGTTCAAGTCCTTTTGTTGCGTTAATTATTAGTACCTTGTGGGTCAAATTTTCATTAATTTTCTTTATGATTTCAGCAATATTTTTACTTGGAATAGCAATTAAAACAGCTTCTGCATCATTAAT
>JAQXNS010000041.1 GCA_029098125.1 bacterium | reverse complement strand
GACTAAAAATAATTCATTTTTCATTTAAAATTGCACAATCATTTCCATTGTGCAATTTTCTTTTGGTCTTTTTATTTGTGTCTAACAATTGTCTATTTTTTAAAAAAATTCGAAAAAGCCTGCAAAACCCCACTAAAATTTAAAAACTTGCTTTTTACTTCATATATTTATAAAATGTCAAATATGAACGAAAAAGACTACGAACTTACAAATATTATTGAACATGCTTACAAAGTTTCTCGCAATGAACTTGATTATTATGTGACTGATTTTTTGAGTTTAGCTTATCAATTAAAAATTGAAGACGTAGTTAAAAAGCTAAAGTTAAACATTAAATACTTTAATAATGGAGAGAGAAAAGTTGGATGTATATTTAAGGAAGAAATTCAGGATGTTATTTCACCAATTCAAGTCTATAAAGTAAATACTTTTTTCTCTTTTAAACATAGTGAGGTAATGGGCTCTTTATTAGGTCTTGGAATCAAAAGATCTGTTCTTGGAAATATATATTGTAATGAAAACGATATTGAATTTGAGATTCTGGATTCAATTGAAAAGTATGTTTTAGATAATTTTTGTAAAATTGGTTCTAAAACGATTGAGATTACAAAGCTCGATCGTGAGATCAAAGAAAAAGAAAAACTCAAAAGAGAAATAATCGTTTCATCATTAAGGTTAGACAGTCTGGTTTCTAGTGTATTTAAAGTATCACGAGATGAGGCTAAATCTAGAATCGCCAACAAGGAAGTTGAATATAACTTTTCGATTCCATCTCGAGTTGATTTAAAGGTGGTACCTCCTTGTTATGTATCAACAAGAGGAAAAGGAAAAGTGTTTGTGAAAAGTGTTTTAAGATATACTAGAAGTGACAGAATCGTACTTGAATGTGAAATCTTCTAAATAACTCCTTTCACTTAAATAAAAGGAATTAAAAATAAATTTTTTAAAAAAATATGAAAAGAAATACAAAAAATAGTTTAAGAGCATATTTTAAAGAGATAATTTTGAATGAAAATTATAGAAAAAGTGCTGATAACGCAATTACTAATAATCTTATTAATATAATAATGAATGAAAAGCCAAAAATTGTTGGATTATACTTTCCAATTAAAAATGAAATAAATGTTGGTGAATTATTTTCATTTTTAATAAACAATAAGATAAGAATTGCTGTTCCAAAGATTTTAGAAAATAATGAGATGGTTTTTGTAGAATTTTTTGTAGATTCATTAAAAAAGAAAAATAAGTTTCAGATTTTTGAAGTTGATGGAAATATAATTGATAAAAATTTAATAGATATAATTTTAATTCCTGGAATTGCTTTTGATGAAAAAAAGTATCGTTTAGGTCATGGTGGTGGCTATTATGATCGATATTTAAAGGATTATACTGGTAAAAAAATTGGATTGATTTATGAAAAATTCATTGTTGATCAAATTGATGATGTAAATGAATTTGATATTAGAATGGATAAAATAGTAAGCGAAAAGCGAAAATAAGCCTCATTCTTTATAAAATTCATCGATTTCTACAAAAACACGAATTTTTGTAAAAATAATGTGTCTTCTACAATTCGTAGAAATGCGTTTTTCATCTTTTTTTATTATTTTTTTATTCTATATTAAAGGTATGAAGGCTGGAGGTGATGTTATGAGAAAAAAGAAATTAATTTCATATATTAGTGAGGCTGTTACTATTGTATTACTCCTTATTTTAGGTATTGTTGCACTTATTGATGGTGAACTATTTGCTTCTTCTCTTAGCATCATTGCCGGAGTTACTTTGTTGTTGATCGGCTTATTAACTGTTATTGGAGCTTTTATTTCCTCCGCTTTTGTACTTGGATCAGGTTTTAAAATCATAACAGGTATTATTTCATCAATTCTTGGTATTTATTTCCTTATCAATCCAAAACTTTCACTGATTATAATCACACTAGCATTAGGATTTATCTTATTAATGAATGGGGTATTAAAATTTGTTAGGTCTTTTGATCTTAGAGGTTTAAAGGTTAAAACTTGGTTCGTTGACACAATTCTTGGTGTTGTATATATAGTTATTGGAGTTGTTTTGCTATTTTTCAGTGATGGAGCTATCGATTTAATTAGAATTCTTATTGGAATTTTCCTAATTATCGCTTCTATCTTAAATTTATGCGAATTCATTAGTTCAATAATTAGAACAAGTAGAGATGAAAAAGTCATCAACATCATTAAAAAACATGTTGACGATGCTGACCACATCGACATTGATTTTACAAAGTAAACTTTCCTTATCCTCACCGCTCACACTTCTTAATCCCTCTTCATATAGCCGAATGTGAGCGGTTTTTTAATTTTATAATTTCATATTGATAAAGCTTTCTGGTTTATCGAATTCTTCGTTTGGTACCCAGATCATACTTTTTTCAGATAAATCATATAAAACTGACCATGGTGTAATTCTATTAACATTTTGATTGTGTTTTTTATTCCAATCTCTTC
>JAQXNS010000040.1 GCA_029098125.1 bacterium | reverse complement strand
TGTATCTTTGTGTTTCATTATTTTACAGTCTTTAAAAACAAAGCCTTCGCTAACTGTTGATCGATGAGCAGGAGCAACAATGAAAGTGTCTTCATTATGTGGAAGAGAAACTATTGTACAATTATTAAATAAAGCATTCCCACCACCAAATATAAAGTCAACAGTGCCTTCGATATAAGTAGAATTTAAAGAAACATCAAATATTTTTTTGAAAAATCTTTCATTTTCAGGTAAAAGATCTACATATCTTTCAATTAAATCGTCACTTAATGGGCCAATAAATAGTGTGTCTTGGTGAGCCAAAAGAGAGCAATTATCAACTACAACATTATCTCCATATATATGCAATGCAACCGCTTGACCAACAATGTGACCCTCACCTGCGCTATTTTTAATAATTAAGTTTTTTAAAACGATATTATTTGCTTTAACAATTACTGTATACGTTCTAAAAGTTACATATTCTCTACCATCTTCATGTATTTTTAAAGCATAATCATCATAATCAATAATCGCTTTATTTTGACCATTTAAAATTATGTCATTTTTATCAATCACTACTTTTTCTTTGTAATATTCATCCATTAAAAGAATTTCAGTTGGTTCGCCTATTCCTTTTATTGCTTCATTAATGGTTTTTATATTCTCATTTTTACCGACTTTTATAATTTTCATGCTTCGATTATAGCAGTAAATTTATTAAAATAATATCGATAAGAAAAACTATAGTTTTATGTTTAATTTTATGTGCTATAAGTACAAATATACCTCTCATGTATACAAGAGAAAAGTTAAAGATTGTAAAATATAGTGGAAAAATAACTATAGTTATGGAGGCAAAATAATGGATTTATTAAATAATATTCATGAAATTGGTATAGTTCCAGTTGTTGTCTTGAAAAGTGTCGATGAAACAAGAAAAATTATTGGAGCTTTAGAAGAAGGAGATGTACCAGTTGCAGAAATTTGTTTTAGAACAGATTGTGCAAAAGAATGCATCGAATTAGCAAGTAAAGAATTTAAAAACGTTATTGTTGGTGCAGGAACTGTCATTAACAAAGAGCAATGTGAAGAAGCAATTAAAGCTGGTGCAAAATTTATCGTTTCACCAGGTTTAAGCGAATCTGTTGCAGAAGTTTGCAAAGCAAATAATATTCCATATTTACCAGGTGTTGTCACACCAACAGAAATAATGAAAGCAATCGAATTAGGTATTGAGGTTGTTAAATTCTTCCCAGCCGGTGTATTTGGTGGACTAAAAGCAATAAATGCACTTGGTGCTGCTTTTCCAAAGATCAAATTTATGCCAACTGGTGGAGTCGATAACTCAAACTTAAAAGAATTTGTATTAAATAAAAAAATTTATGCTTGCGGTGGTAGCTGGTTAACTAAAGGCGAAAAAGAAGACATAGTTAAAGCATGCAAAGAAGCAAGAAAAATAATTAAGGAGAATAGATAAATATGTCAAAAGTAGTCACAATGGGTGAGATAATGCTTCGTTTATCTTCACCATTTAACTCACGTTTTGTTCAATCCCAATCATTTGACGTCAATTATGGTGGTGGAGAAGCAAATGTTGCTGTTTCATTAGCAAATTATGGACATGATGCATACTTTGTAAGTAAAGTTCCAGCACATGAAATCGGTGACTGTGCTGTTAATTCTTTAAGAAAATTTGGTGTTCATACAGATTATATTGCACGTGGTGGCGATAGATTAGGTATTTACTATCTTGAAACTGGTGCTTCTATGAGACCATCAAAAGTTATTTATGATAGAGCACATTCATCAATTAGTGAAGCAAATCCATCAGATTTTGATTTTGATAAAATTTTTGAAAACGCAGATTGGTTCCACTGGTCAGGAATTACTCCTGCAATCAGTGATAAAAGTGCTGAAATTTTAAGATTAGCATTAATTAGTGCTAAAAAGCATGGCGTAACAGTTTCTTGTGATTTAAATTTTAGAAAAAAATTATGGACAAGTGAAAAAGCAATATCTATTATGAGACCTTTAATGCAATACGTTGATGTTTGCATTGGAAATGAAGAAGACGCACAACTTTGCTTAGGATTTAAACCAGATAGTGATGTAACTGGTGGAAAAACTGACGCTAGTGGTTACAAAGAAATCTTCAAACAAATGAAAGAAGAATTCGGATTCAAATATGTTGTTTCTACATTAAGAGAATCATTTAGTGCAACTCATAATGGTTGGAAAGCACTTATTTATAACGGCGAAGAATTCTATGAATCAAAACGCTACGATATTAACCCTATTATTGATAGAGTTGGTGGTGGTGATTCATTTGCAGGTGGACTTATCCATGGTTTATTAAAATACAAAGACCAAGGAAAAGCACTTGAATTTGCAGTTGCAGCTAGTGCATTAAAACATACAATTCCTGGAGATTATAACTGTGTTAGCGAAAAAGAAGTCGAAACACTAATGGGCGGCGATGCATCAGGAAGGGTTCAAAGATAATGAAAGAATTAGATATTAGATATAGCAATCATCCAAACGATTCTAAAAAATACACAACAGAAGAATTAAGAAAAAACTACTTGATCGAAGACATTTTTGTTAAAGATGAGATTTCTTTAACTTATTCTCACCAAGATAGAATAATTGCTGGTGGTGCATATCCTGTAACAAAAGAACTTAAATTAGAAGCAGGTGATGCTTTAAGAGCAGATTATTTTTTAGAAAGAAGAGAATTAGGTGTATTCAATATCGGTGGAGATGGTGTTATTGTTCTTGATGGTACAGAATACACATTAAAGAAAACTGATTGTATCTATGTTGGAATGGGCACAAAAGAAGTTATTTTCAAATCAATCGACTCATCAAATCCAGCTAAATTCTATATGTGTTCTTCACCAGCTCATAAATCATACCCAACTAGATTTTTGCCAATGGATAAGGCAAAACATGTTGAATGTGGTGACCAAGAGCATTTAAATAGAAGAACAATTAACCAATTTATCCATAGTGATGTATTAGAAACATGCCAATTATCAATGGGATTAACTGTAATAGCCCCAGGTAGTGGATGGAACACAATGCCAGCACATACACACGAAAGAAGAATGGAAGTATATTTCTATTTTGAATTAGGTGAAGATGATGTTGTATTCCATTTAATGGGACAACCACAAGAAGTTAGAACTATTGTTATTAAAAATGAACAAGCAGTTATTTCTCCATCATGGTCAATCCACTCTGGATTCGGTACAAAAAGTTATGCGTTCATTTGGGGTATGTGTGGCGAAAACAAAACATACAATGATATGGATGTAATTAAAACAACAGATTTAAAATAAGGTAAACAAAATGGCAGTATTAGATTTATTTTCATTAAAAGGTAAAGTTGCATTAATTACTGGCGGTAGCTATGGTATTGGTTTTGAAATAGCAAAAGCTCTTAGTGAAGCAGGCGCAACAATTTGTTTCAACGATCGAAATGAAGAAACTTTACAAAAAGGTTACGACAACTACAACACTGTTGGAATTAAAGCTCATGGTTATATTTGCGATGTAACAAATGAAGAACAAGTTCAAAATTTAGTTAAAACTATTGAAAAAGAAGTTGGCGTTATTGATATTCTTGTAAATAATGCAGGAATTATTAAACGTATTCCAATGACTGAAATGAAAGTTGAAGAATGGAGACAAGTAATCGATATCGATTTAACTGGACCATTTATTTGTGCAAAAGCAGTAATTCCTTCAATGATTGCTAAAGGACATGGAAAAATCATCAATATTTGTTCAATGATGAGTGAACTTGGTAGAGAAACAGTTAGCGCATACGCAGCTGCTAAAGGTGGCCTCAAAATGTTAACTAGAAATATTTGTGCTGAATATGCAGATAAAAATATTCAATGCAATGCAATTGGTCCAGGATACATTGCTACACCTCAAACTGCACCATTAAGAGAAAAACAAGTTGATGGTACAGCTCATCCATTTGATCAATTTATTTGTTCAAGAACTCCTGCAGGAAGATGGCTTGAACCAAGCGAATTAGGTGCACCTGCTGTTTTCTTAGCAAGTGATGCATCTAACGCTGTAAATGGTCATATTTTATATGTTGATGGTGGAATCCTCGCATATATTGGACGTCAACCTAAATAAATACTACCTCCATATAGAATTTTAAAAATAGACAAGAACACTAACTTGTCTATTTTTTTATGGAGTAAATATTGTATATGAATAATTAATAACACTAAAAACTATGTCGGCTCCAATTTATGACTATAAATAACCTTGCCATTTTCATCTAATTTATGAACTTTAGTTAAAAATCTAGCTAAAAATCAAAAAATTTTAAAATTATTTGTAAGAATTCCTTCTATTTATATGAAGGATGTTATTTTTATTACAAGTGTATTACCTAAAAAATCCACTCCTGATTAAAAATAAAAATTCCTTTGTATGCGTGATTGTTCTACATATAAAGCATCAATCAAATAGAATTCTGAATTTAAAAGCAGCATTCAATATTCATATTTCTATTAAGGAATAGTGAATTAAATATTTAGATTTTCGCTTACATTTTTGTTCTAATAAGAAACTATGCAACTAAATATGTTCGTTTTATCTTAGAGAATAAAAGAGTTGAAAATATAGAAATTATGCTCCTCTCCTTATTCTATTATTGTAAATGTAATTGCAACGAGGATTAGAAAAT
>JAQXNS010000039.1 GCA_029098125.1 bacterium | reverse complement strand
ACAACACTTCCATCTCTTTTAATAACTTTGTACATATCGCATCTCCTTTTAATCCATACCTCTAATGGTAGCTGTAACGTTATATTTTTTGAGAATTTCAACAAAATTCTCCATTTCTTCTTTTGAATAAGCGTGTAAACCACTTTTAATGCAAGAACCTGAATCCCTAAAAGCTTGTAAATAATATCTTTTTGCGCCTTTAATAAGTTTTGCTATTTCTATAAAATCTTCTTTCGACATGAATTCTTTAACAACTGTGGTTCTAAATTCGTAGTCAACGTGATTTTCTAGTAGGTAATCAATAGATTCTTTAATTAAATTTTCATCAAAATCATCCTTTCCAATCGTTTTTGGATATTTTGAAATCGAATTTTTGATATCCATTGCTACATAATCAAGAAGATTTTCTTCAACTAACTCTTTCAATATCTCTGGTCGATAACCATTAGTATCTAATTTAACGGAGTATCCAAGATTCTTAATCTTTCGAATAAAATCTTTTAGATCTTTTTGAAGAGTTGGTTCACCTCCAGTAATGCAAACTCCATCAAGAATTCCAACTCTTTTTTTAAGAAAAGAGAATATTTCCTCTTCACCAATAATTTGACAAGTTGACAAGTCAAGTACTAAAGATGAATTATGACAAAAAGGACACTTAAAATTGCAGCCTGGGGTGAACAAGGTGCATGCAACGTGGTCAGGAAAATCTAGTAATGTCAATTTTTGAATTCCTGAAATTTTCATAATTTTGTTAAAGTAAGATTGCCTTGCTTAATTACTCTACATTCAACTCAAAGTAAATGCAATGTAAAAATCTTAAAAAAATCAAAAATCCTAATTTTAGTAGGTTTCTAGTACATTTATTTTAGTTTTCTTACCTAATAGGTAAGGAATTTTTAGTTATTATAGGAGACTTTGAAATTTTGATACTTGTAAAATTTTAACGAAAAGCTTGCAAAAACCCAATATTTTCAAAGTTATTCAACACTTGTCTATTATTTTATATTTAAAAATTTGTAATTTTATAGTACGTATAAATAAACACTTAAAAATTGAAGAACAATTCCAAAACTTACAAAGAAATGGAAAACTGTGTGGAACCAGACGCTATATTTTTTACCAATCCCATAAAGAATCGATCCAATTGAAAAAGAGATTCCACCAGATAAAAGAAGAGCAAAACCATTAAAGCCGATTACTTTGTATAGTTCCACACAATTTAAAATAATTAACCAACCTGCACATAAATAAATAATCATTGATAAAGCACTAAATTTTTTAATATTTACCGAATTCATCGTAATACCAAGTGCAATAAGCGCCCAAACCAACGCAAATATCAGCCAACCACTCCATTCGGTTCCACTTATTCCCCATAATGGTGCTTTTCTCATTGAAATTAAACAAAAAGGAGTATATGTACCAGCAACTAAAAAGAAGACAAAATCATGATCTAGCACTCGAAGAACTCTTTTTCCATTATTTTTAGCTAAAGCATGGTATATACATGAAATTGTCATGCAAACAATAATTGCAAATCCATAAATTGAACACGAAACATAGGCGTATGGATTATGAATTGAAATGTGTAGACCATTAGGTGCAAATACATTTGCAATTTTTAAAATCATTAAAACTGTTGCAGCGATTCCAAATAATCCAGTCAAACCATGCGTAATTGAGTTCCAAAGTTCATGTCTTAATCTATAATTAGGTAATTCAATATCTTTTACTGCCATAAATTCTCCAAGCATAAATAGTTTACTCTAGATTTAAAAATTTTGATATAAAAAGGAATAAATAGTGTCGTTTCTCTTTTTCAAAGCAAAATTTTACCTTGTAAAGGTATGGCTTTTTTGATAATATTATTTAGCAACGGAGAAGTACCCAAGTGGCTGAAGGGGACGGTTTGCTAAACCGTTAGTAGGGGTTACCCTAGCGTGAGTTCAAATCTCATCTTCTCCGCCATTTTAGAAAAGCAAGTTTGATACAATTGTGTCAAACTTTTTTTGTTTTTATAGATATATGATTCTGAACCGTATGCGTCAAAAAAATGTATACGTCAAAATTTAACACTCTTACAAAAAGTCAGAAAAAAGATATCCTCTTAGGTGTAAAAACTTAGGAGGATTTTTATTTTATGCCCAAGCCAAAGGAAACACATAAAAGATTTACAGATCAAGAAAGATATGAACATTGTAGAAAATTTAAAATCTCAGGTTTAAGTGTAGCTGAATATGCAAGGCAAAATGGCCTTAATAGATCCACTTTTAGGGACTGGATAAGTGCTTATAATAACATTAATGGAAAATTTATTAATGTAGCAACAGTAAGCGATAAAGAATGCGAATTAATAGATAATGGCTCATATAGAGTAAACATGCTTGGAGAAATTGAAAAGTTTAAAAAAAGCTCTCATTTTTCAAGATTTGATCATTCAATAGTAGTTATTGAATATAAAAATATAAAGTTATCTACTTCTTTAGAACAAGCAGAGATACTACTTAGGAGGATTTTAGATGATCAAATTCAATGAAAATAAAAATATATATTTATATTCAGAGAATGTAGATATGAGAATGGGCATGCCAAAAATACAGTTGATGGTAGCGATGAACTTTTCAAAAATGGAGATAAGACATTCAGTATTTATATTTTGTTCAAAAGACAAGAAACAGATAAGGCTTTACTATGAAGATGATTATGGATGTTGGCTTTTACAAAATAGATTACACGATGGAAGTTTTAAACGGCCCAAGGTTTTAAATAATATAAAAATAACCAAAGATCAGCTGATAGGATTGTGCAAAGGACTTGAAATGATAGAGTCTGATAAAAAAAGAAGTAATGAGTTCGAATATTTCTAAATTATAGTCTATATTACTATGTAATATAGACTATTTTTGTATAAAATGATATAATTAAGACATGGGAAATGAAGCTGAATTATTAAAAATCATTAAGCAACTTAAGAATGAAATCAAAACTCTTAAAGATGAAAAAGGTAAATTAGAAGTTGAACTTTATGAAACAAACAAAAAATTAAACGAAGTTCTTTTAGCCTTAGCTAGTTATCAAGAAAAAGAAAAAATCGAAAGAACCAGAACATTTATTCCTAAAGGTGAAAAACTTAATGACATCGTAATTAATGAAGCTGAAGAAATAATCAAAGAAAAAAAGAGGAATAAAACTAATAAAGGAAAGAAATATAGTAAAAATAAATTTGATTATGAAAAATATGTAACTGAAACCAGAATACTTGAGCCTGATGAGAAAGTGTGTCCAACTTGTGGATCCTCTTTGGTTAAAGCATCATCTAAAGTTCGATATGTTGTTGAGGTTATACCGTCTAAAATAAAAGTAATAAAATTAATTAAAAATAGTTATAAATGTCCTAATTGTAATAAGGAAAATAATAAACTATTTTATCCGCTTTCAAGCGAAACTTTTGGAGGAATTCTTACTCCTTCTTTAGCAACTTATATTTTATATCATAAATATGAGTTAGGTATTCCTTTCGAGCACCTAGCTAGGCATATCACTAATTCAGTAGGCTTTGAAATAAATAAACAAAATTTAGCCAATTATACAGCTAAAGCAAGCGAAACACTGAGTTCAATATTTGATAAAATGAAAAATGATCTATTAAATAATGATCCAAAGGTTATTCATTCAGATGAAACAACACTAGTTGTAAGCAAGAAACCTGAATGCGACAAAGATAGAAAAAAGAGTTACGTTTATGTATATACATCCAGCTATTATGATAAAAATCAAATTAGAATATATGATTTTCATGAATCCAGAAGTATAGACAAAACGACTAATTGGCTTAAAAATTATGATGGCTATGTGATTTGTGATAATTTTGATGGCTATAATAAATTAAAAAAAGAAAACAATAAAATTAAATTACAAAAATGCTGGGCACATGTTAGACGCAGATACGCAGATATTGTTAAGAACTTACCCGCATCAAAGAAAAAAGAATCTCTAGCTTATCAAGTGCTTGATGAAATATCTAAATTATTTGAATTAGAAAAGAAATTTAGAAAAGAAAAATTAACGCCTAAAGAAATAGCTATGAACAGGCAGAAAGATATGGCAAAAATTAAAGACAAGATATTTGATTTAGTTTTTAATTCTAATCCACATCCTACATCAAAACTTTCTGACGCAATTAACTATACAAAAGATTGTTGGGATGATTTATTTACCTTTTTTGAGAATGGCCATATAGAAATGACAAATAATACAGCAGAAAGAGCAGTAAAGCCTTTTGTTATTCAAAGAAAGGTGTTCCAAACGTCAGGATCATATGCCGGTGCGGCCATAACAACAAAATTATTTTCTATTATTCAAACTGCAATAATAAATAATATTAATGTTGAAAATTATTTAAATTATATATTTGAGAACATAAATAAAGAACCAATAGATAATTTATTACCGTATTCTAAAAATATTAAAGAAAAAATCAAGTCGAGTTGAAATCTCGCTGGCGGAAAATGGCGAAATAAAAAAGATAGTCAGTTATTATAGTGCAAAACTATAGTTAAACTGATTATCTTTTCTTTTATTTTTATAAGTGTAATATTTTGACGTTTACGAATAAAAACAATGTTTGTTCTGTGAACCTAATCTTTATCCTGAGAACCAAAACCGTGTGCAGAGAACCGATTTACCGTAAGCGTAAAAAATTTCCAGAATCGACAAAAATGTTCGAACCTCTACAATTTAAATCATGGAGGATCGTATATGATAAATAATAAATATTTAGAAGAATTTAAAATTGACCTTGTAAAGCAATATATGCAAGGAAAGCAA
>JAQXNS010000038.1 GCA_029098125.1 bacterium | reverse complement strand
AATTTATTTCTTTCAAATAATTAAAGGAGACTAATGTTTTATGGCAGAAAATGTTCAACAAAGTCCGTATAGAAAGGCGAAAACCTGGCATATAGCTTTGAGCTCAATGACAGGTGTCGTTCAAATGGCTTTCTATGTCTTATTGGGCTACGCAGCCTATATCGGCAATTTAGGCTACGCGATTGCAACTGGTGTAGTTGGAATTCTTATCACTTTATCCCGTGTTTTTGATAGTGTGACAGATCCAATTATCGCTATCTTTATTGAAAAATTTAAATCAAGATTTGGCAAAATGCGCTTCTTCTTGATTATCGGATGGTTATGTATGGCCATAGCAACAACACTACTATGTAATGTTTTTGCTGGTCATTTTTCATTTAGTGATGAAGCTCAAACATTATCTAGTCCAGCAGGTATAGCAGTTTTCATTGCTATTTATGTTTTATACATTATTGGTTATACATTTGTTAGTTGCATTGGCAATATGACAGGAAACATTTTAACAAACGATCCAAAACAAAGACCAATGCTTGGCGTTTGGCAAGTTATTTATTCATATTTATCACCAATGATTATTTCTATGGTAATCATTGTTGCTATTTTGCCAAAATTTGGTGTACCAATTGCTTTACCAGATGGAGGTACTGATTATCAATGGACCAATGAAGTATTTTTCTATTCAAATTTCATTGTTGTAGGCGTATCCTTCCTTGCTCTTGTTGCTGTTTGTATTGGTTTAGCACCATATGACAAAATGGAAAACTTTGAGAGTATTAATAAAACAAAAGTATCTTTTAAAGATATGTGGTTATTAATTAAAGATAACAAAGAGTTAGGAAGATATATTATTGCTGCAAGTAGTGATAAATTAGCACAAACAATTGGATCACAATCGGTTATTACCACTTTACTATTCAGTGTTATTTTAGGAAGTATGGTTGGTTCATCAATCATTTCTATTATTGCAATGCTTCCTTCTATAATCTTTGCTTTTATTGGTGCAAAATTAGCAGGAAAGCAAGGCAATAAAAAAGTAATGATTTTCTGGAGCTGGATATGTATCGCTTGGAACGTACTATTCTCTTTATTCATTCTATTTGTTCCAGAAAAGAGTGCTGGTTCCTTTGGGTTCCCATTAATATTATTCTTCTTATTAATGCTTGGAAATAACGCTTTAAAAATGGTCGTCAGTTCTGCAACAGGAGCCATGAGAATGGATATTGTTGATTATGAATTAGAAAGATCCGGAAAATATTTACCTGCTACAGTTGCAGCTGTTTATTCCTTTATTGATAAATTAATCAGTTCATTAGCGCCAATGCTTGCCACATTATTAATTGGTATTGTTGGTTATACTGGTTCAAAAATCCCACAAGCTGGTGATGAATTAACTTGGGGTATCAGAATTATTACTGCTGTTTTATATTGTGGATTACCAATAATTGGTTGGTTATTAACAGAATGGTCAATGATTAAATTCTCATTAACAAAAGAGAGAATGGAAGATATTCAAAAGAACATTGCTGCTCAAAAAGCATTAGAAATTGAAAAAGATAATGGCGAGGTATTAGGCGCTGAAAAACCTGTTGATGAAAAAGATCAATCAGAGAAACCATCTCAAGAAGATAATAACGATTCTTCAAAATAATGCTTTTATCTCTATGAGGAGTTTAGAATAATGCGTCAAATTATTAATATTAATAAAGATTGGTATTTTACTAAAGAAATTGCTTTTCCACAAAAAATTAATAATTTAAAAATGGAAAAGATCAATCTTCCACATACCTGGAACAACATTGATGGTACAGATGGTGGAAACGATTATTATCGCGGTAAATGCATTTATTATAAAAATCTTAATCATATCGATTTAAAAGATGACGAGGAAATATATCTCGAATTTGATGGCGTTAACATGTCGATAAGAGTGTTCTTGAATAACCATTTGGTGGGAGAACATCGCGGTGGATACTCAAGATTTAGATTTAACATCACTAAATATCTAAATAACAAAGATAATATCTTGGTTTGCTATGTTGATAATAGCGATTCTCGAGAAATCTATCCTCAAAAGGCAGACTTTACTTTTTATGGTGGAATATATCGTGATGTTAATCTCATAAAAGTAAACAAAAGTCATTTTCAACTAGATTATTTTGGAGGAGAGGGATTAAAAATTACTCCGCATGTAGATGGTGAGGTTGAAATTGAAGTATTTACCAGCAATTCCAATAATCATAAATTATTATTAGAAATATATGACAATAATGATGAACTAGTAGCAACCGCTAACACCATTATTGAAAACGAATATAACAAACAAACATTGTTTGTAAAAAATGTTCACTTATGGAACGGTGTTAAAGATCCATATTTATATAAAGTCGTTGCAAAGTTGGACACAGATATAGTGTCTGCATCTTTTGGATTTAGAAGTTTTAGAATTGATCCACAAAAAGGTTTTTATCTCAACGATAAACCATACGATTTAATCGGTGTCAGTAGACATCAAGATCGTATTTTAGTTGGCTCTGCATTAACAAAAGAAATGCATAAAGAAGACATGGACATTATTAAAGAAATGGGCGCTACAACTATTAGACTTGCTCATTATCAACATGATCAATATGTTTATGACTTAGCGGATCAATATGGTTTTATAATTTGGGCCGAAATTCCATATATAACAGAACATAT
>JAQXNS010000037.1 GCA_029098125.1 bacterium | reverse complement strand
TTTTATAAATTCGTTACAGACCCAAATTTTTTGACTATTTTGACTAATACTTTGGTACTTTCGATGCTTTCAATTATTGTAAATTCACTTTTACCAATAATTTATGCCTTGTTTTTAAATGAAGTAAAAGGAAAAAGATACAAAAAAGTTATTCAACTTATAATGTATGCCCCATATTTTATTTCAGTCGTTGTTTTAGTTGGTATGCTTTTCGTTTTCTTTGATATAGATAGTGGTATTTTTACAAAAATATTAAAAGTTTTTGGCTATAGACAAGGAAGTTTGATGGAAAATCCAGACGCTTTTGCTGCAATTTATGTTATTAGCGGAGTATGGCAAGGCCTTGGCTGGCGGAGCATTGTTTATATGGGAACACTTGCTAATGTTGATCCAAATCTTCATGATGCAGCAAAAATTGACGGTGCAGGTAGACTCAGAAGAGTTTTTGCAATTAGTTTACCAGCAATTGTACCTCTAGCAGTCATTATGTTTATTATGTCTATTGGAAATATTTTAAATGTTGGTTTTGAAAAGGTTTATTTGATGCAATTATCAACAAATTTATCAAAATCAGAGATCATTTCTACTTATGTTTATAGAATTTCGTTCCCAGATTTTGGAACACCTCAATACAGTTATGCAACTGCAATCGGATTATTTAACAGTGTGATTAATGTCTTTATTTTGTGTATTGCAAACTTCATTTCGAAGAAAGTGAGTGACAATTCATTATGGTAAGAAAAATTAGTACTGATAAGATTTTTGATTGGATCATCAACATTTTGATGGGCGCAATTGCCATTATGTTTTTGCTTCCACTAGTTCACGTTGTGGTTTGCTCTTTCTCAAGCGTAAATCAAGTTATCGCTGGAAATGTTGGTTTATTCCCGGTTGATTTTACTATTGATGGCTATAAAGAAGTATTTGCTGAAGAAAAATTATGGCGTGGTTTTGGAAATTCACTATTTTACACATTTGTTGGAACGATAATTCAAGTAACACTTCAAATGTTTTGCGCATATCCGCTAAGCCGTAGAGACTTTAAAGGCAGAAAAGTTGTTAATTTATTCTTGATTTTAACTATGTTTATTAGCGGAGGAATGATTCCAACTTATTTACTTATTTCAAAGTTACGTATGTTAAATACAATTTGGGCTTTAATTATTCCAGGTTGTGTCAGTGTTTTTAACATAATTGTTATTAGAACTTACATGGAAACATCAATTCCTTTTGAGCTTCAAGAAGCTGCAAGAATTGATGGATGTGGCGATTTTGGGATTTTTTGTAGAGTAATTCTCCCTCTTTCTCGCCCAATTATCTTTGTTATGGTGCTTTATGCAATCGTTGGATACTGGAATAACTATTTCAATTCACTTTTATATATCCAAGATTCATCACTTTTCCCACTTCAAAGAGTTTTACAAGATATGCTTGTTTCAAACAATTCATCAATTGGTGGAGGAACTGAAGTAGGAAAGCAAGAACAATTAAAATACGTTACAATCGTTGTTTCGTCTCTTCCATTATTGATTATTTATCCATTCTTCCAAAAATATTTTGAAAAAGGCGTTGTAATGGGCGGAGTTAAAGGCTAGGAGTGTTTTATGAAAAGAACTAAAAAATTTCTATCAATCGTATTTTTAGCAAGCTGCATTTCAGCTTTACCATCATGTGGTGGAAATCAAGTTTCATACGATATCAATAATTTTTTAATCAATGGAACTGCTGAAAATCCATATCAAATAGTTAAAGAACCTGTAACTATTAAGATTTTTGCTCCACACGCACAAGGAAATCCAGATTTTGAAACACTAAAAATGTTTAAATATCTAGAAAAAATCACAAATTTAAAGTTTGAATTCACAACTTGTGACACAAGCGCATACACAAATAGAAGAGCAGCTATATGGGAAGATAGTAATTACAAACCAGATTTATTCCTATTTAATAATGCAACTTCAGAATTAGTTCAATTCCAAGAAAGAGGCTTTAACGCTTATGTTCCTTTTAATGATGATAGTTACTCTAATTTAAGTGGTGAAATCGGTAATGTTATCGATAATTACATGCCAAATTATAAAAAATTGCTCGAAAATAACTTCAATATTGAAAGCAAGGATGATAATGCAAAACAAACAGCAATTTTAAGCGATGGAAAAATGTATTCAACATTATCTGTCAAAGACGTTGCAAGAGATTTGACTTATAAAATGTTTATCAATCAAAAATGGATTGATAATTTACAAGAAGATTATCCAAATTTGAATCTAAAAGATGCAAAAGATATTGAAACTATTGATCAATATCTTTACACACTTGAATGTTTCAAACTATATGATGCAAATAGAAATGGTGATCCATACGATGAAGTTCCAGTTTCATCAAAATCACTCGAATATCTACGTAATTTTATTTTAGCAAGCTATGGATATGTCAGTTATGGATGTGAACTTGAAAATGATGGATCAAAATTTACATACGTTCCATTAACTAATAGTTATAGAGAATATTTAAAAACTGCATATGATATGTGGAATTATTCAAGTCCATCTGATAAATCTGTCCAAAATTTGATGGATAATGCCACTTTTTCAACAACAACTGATTCACAAATGGCAAAAAAAGGTTACAACGGTGTACTTGGAAGTTTTTCAGCAGCAGCACCATTTATTGTAACAGGCTACTCATCAAAAGGTGGCTATGATGAAGACTACGAAGTTGTTGGACCATTAACTTCTTCATTAAATTCAACAAAAATTCATTGGGGATTTGGTTATTTTAAAGCTGATGGAGCTTGTATTTATTCAAATAGCGTTTATACAAGAGAGGTTGCTAGACTTTTAGACATAATGTATAGCGAACTTGGAACTCAATTAATTAGTTATGGAATTGAAGGTGAAGATTGGGTTTGGGATGATGAAAATCATACATCATGGACATTCTTGGTTCCTGAAAAATTTAATGGCACAAGCGAAGATTATCGTGCAACAATCACACCAAATGTCAATACAGCCTCAGCACTTTATTGGTCAAATGACTTTGTTGGAAAAATGAACGATGAAACAATGGCTAGATTAAATAAGCAAAGTGAAACCTATATTCCATATTTAAAAACACCTGAACCATCAAAATATAAGTTCACAAGTGCTGAATATGATGAAATTTCAACAATTAAAGCTTCTTTAGACCCTCAACTTAACTATTTAGAAGCATCTTATATCCGTGGAGAAGGTGGAGTTAACCCTCACAACGATGATGATTGGGCTAAATTTGTAGATACAATCAAACGTTATAATGGCGAACGTTTAGAAGAAATTTATAACACAATGTTGACAAGATATTAGTATGAAATTTAAAAAAATAATTCCAATAATAATGGCAAGTGCAGCTTTTTGTACAAATAGTTGTTCAAATAATGTAATAGAAGAGAGCAAAGTTGAATCAATTACATTAACTTCATCTGCTTATGAATTATTTTTAGATGAAAGCGCAACTTTAACAGTTGAAATCAAGCCAGAGAATGCCACAAATAAAAATTATTCTTTTAGTATGAATCCATCTTCTTTAGGACAAATTGAAAATAATATTTTTACTGCAAAAGCAGTTGGAACAGTTGAAATTACTGCTATTTCTGATTTAGGTTTAAAAAGTTCAATTAATATTAATATAAAAGAAAAAGAAATTATTGATACTTATGATGATAAAGAAGCAATTATCAATTCGTTATCTTCTTCAACTTATTCTTCATCAATTAAAGTAGAACCAAACACTTTAGGGCTTGAAAATGGCGATATTGGTGTTAATAAAGATAAATTAGAAAATGAAGAACTCTATAATGTGAGCCTAAGTGATGGAAAAGTTTATAAGGCAAGCGATTACAATATTACTCCAAACGGGCAAAATAATAGCGGTAATTTAATTAATCTTATTGATTCAATTAAGAATGAAGAAGGCACAAAAATCATATATTTTGATAATGAAACCTATCATTTTTCAAATGCAATCAGCATTACAGCGGCTGAAAATCTATGTCTTTTAGGTCAAAAAGATACAAAATTTGTATTTTCTGGCTGGATGACATATATAAAAGGAACAGGATGCAAAAATCTTCATATCAATAACATTAAATTTGACATGAATCCTTCTCCAACAGTAACTGGAAAAATTATTTCTGTTGAAGAAACAGACTCTAATGCAATTATTACTCTAAAAGTTAATGATGAATTTGATATTTCAAATCCTCGTTACACACAATGGAACAATGGAAAAACCTCATCATATGCTGAATACTATTATGATGAAGAGTTTAAATCATATGTTCCTGATCGTTCTGGAAATTTATACTACAATCCAGGCGTTAAAAATTTAGAACCAAGTAGTGATAATACTTTAAAAGTCACTTTATCAAAAAGTTTTGCATATTGTTCATATAAAACACCAAAAATTGGGACTGTTGTTGCTGTTGGATTTACAGTTTATGAGTATTTTGGTTTTTTATTCAGTGATTGTGAAGATACCTACATTGAAAATGTAACAACTTATGTTGCAGCTGGTATGGGAATTAGATTTGATAAAGGGAAAAACGCTTCATTAAATCGAATGAATTTTATTAGAGAACCAAATACAACCAGACTTTTAACTTGCACAGCTGATATTATTCACACCTGCGCATTAGAAGGAGATCTAAATATCTCAAATTGTGTCATCGAAGGAAGTCATGACGATGGTTTAAATATAAAATCTTTTTATACAAACATCACTTCAACAGTTGGAAAAGTTATGTCTGTTTCGCAAACTCAATCAGAAGTACTTATATCTTTTGATAAGGGCGATGTTGTTGAAGTTTATGATCCATCAACAATTGGTTTTAAAGAACAATATGTGGTTGAAGATGTTGTAAAAAACGGTACAACCTTTGATTTAACTTTAGATAGATCACTTCCTCGTGGTGATAAATCTTATGTTGGATATTTACTTGGAAACGCAACAAAAGCGACTCGATTAAAATTAACAAATTCAGTAATAAAAAATAAAAGAAATAGAGGAATTTTACTCCAAGGAAGAGACTCAATAATTGAAAATTGTACTTTTGAAAATGTAAACATGGGCGCGGTTCAAGTTCTTGGCGTTGCTGATGTTTTTAAAGAAGCAATTGTTCCTCAAAATATCGTAATAAAAAATACAAAATTCTTAAAATGTTGGGACGATATTTCTGTTTTTACCTATGGTAATAAAGGAAGTGTCCCAGGAAGTTTAAGAAATGTCGAAATTTACAACAATTTCTTCTATAAAGACACCGGAAATACAGTTTATTTAAGAGGAAGCGGCGATGTAAAAGTTAGAAATAATTTGTTCTATGAAACAAAATATAAAAGTTATTCAATTCATGTCCGCGATAGTAAAAATATTGAAATTATGAATAATTACACAATTTTTGATGAAATAAATAGTAGTTATGTCATTTTAAATGAAGGTTCAAACAACGAAAGTTCATCAATTATAGAAAATTCAAATAATTTTGGAGGTAGATAAAATGAAAAAATCAGTACCAGTTTTACTTTTTGCTAGTTTGATTTTGGGTCAAGGAATTCTTACAGCATGTTCAAATCAAGAAAGCGTAGTTAATGTTGAAGTTGAAAATATTTCTCTTGATAAAACTACAACTTCTCTCAAAGTTGGAGAAACTTTAAATTTATCTGCAACAATTACTCCAGAAAATGCAACAAACAAAGGAATTATTTATTCTTCAAGTGATCAACAAGTTGCAACAATTAGTGGTTCAACTTTAACTGCTGTTGCTCAAGGTAGTGTAACAGTAACTGCAACAGCAAATAATGGAAAATCAGATTCATTCATTTTAAATGTTATTGAAGAAGAAGATACTTCAAAAATTGACTTAACTACATTATTAAATTCATTAGATAAAGATGAATATTCTTTAGAAAACACTGAAACTAAAGAAAAATATGGTTTAAGTGATGTAAATAATGTTGGTGTTAACAAGAAAATTAGTGAACAAGCACTTTATGAAATCCCAGCTGATGATGAATTTAACGATGGAAAAATTATTGATGTTGATTCTTTAACTTTAGATGATATTTCTAAATTTGGATTTAGCGAACTTAATGATTATTCAAAGCTTCAAGGTGCATTAAATCTTGCAAAAGAAGTAGAAAATGGCAAAAAAGTTAAAATTAAACTAAGTTCTGCAACATATAATGTCAATGGCGATTTGTCAACAAATCCATATGTTTTAACAATTGATGGAATTGAAAATGTATATTTTGAAGGAAATAATTCAGTAATTGAAGTTAGTTATTCAGATTTGAATTACAAAGGATATTTAAATCTATCCAATTCGAAAAATGTATATTTTAAAGACATAACTTTTAGACAAAAAGTAGCTGCAAATATGACATGCAAAGTCAGCAAATATGATAAAGCAAATAAAGAAATCACTCTTGTAGTTGATGCTGAATTTAATGATCTTGCAAAAGAATTATTAAAAACAAAGAAAAAATTAAGAACTTTTGTTGAATTTGATCGTTATACTAGAGCTCCAAGACAAGAAGGAAACTTTGTTGTTGATGGTTTTTCAGGTTACACAATAACTGAAAAAGATGGAAATTATGAAGTTGTTGTAAAATTTAATAATGAAATTAATGAAGGTCCAGTCAACACTTTAGCATCTCTTCAATTTGCTCAATATGACCAAGCTGGAGCTACAATCAATAATTCAGAAAATATATTTATAGAGAATTTAACGATGAATTCTGCTTCTGGAATGGCTTTTACTTCTTCAGGAACAAAGAATTTATACTTAAATAGATTTAATTTAAAGGTTAAAGATGGAAGTAATTCATTAATGACTTCATGTGCTGATGCATTACATTTCTCATTAATGTCTGGAGAAGTTAAAGTTACTTCATCAATTATTGAATATTCTCATGATGATGCTTTAAACATCAAACATGGATATTTCTATTCATTAAGTAGTGTAACTTCATCAACAAGAACAATCGAAATTAAAAGAATTACTTCTCAAATGCCTCTTCCATCAGTCGGAGATAAAATTGGAATCTATAATGAAGACACATTTGAATCATATAATCCAAGTCAAGGCTATTACACAGTTAAAGAAGCTAGTGAATCAAATGGAATTATGACTCTTGTTTTAAATGAAAGAATGAATGCATCATCATGGACAAACGCTAGAGTAACATTCCTTTCAAATACTCCTTCATTTACTTTTTCAAATAATATAGTTAGAAATAAGAGAAATAGAGGAATTATTGTTCAAGTGCCTTCTGCAAATATCACAAATAATACATTTATGAATGTTGGACACGGTTCAATTCAAGCCGCAACAGCAATGGATATTTATAATGAAGCTACACTTCCTCAATCAATTACTATTGCAAATAATAAATTTATTAACAATAACTACATTAAACCTGATCCATTAGTTGGAGATATTTCAATTTTTGCAATCTCTAAAAATGGAACAGTTGGTCCAGCAGGAACACTTTCAAATGCAACAATTTCTAATAATTACATGACAAAAAATGGAAATGCTGCAATTTCACTTAGAGGTGTTGGGGATAGTATTGCAAAAGATAATTTATTCTATAATGTTTCAAGAACTCAACCAACTGGCGATACTTACAATACAATTTTTCACTTATACAATGATAAAAATATCGAAATTTCTAGAAATTATAACGAATATACTCTTGATAAGAATTTAGCTGGCATTACGACAGCCGGAACAACCGCTGAAGAACAAATTGTTTTAAAAGACAACAAAAACGTCAATTTCTTAAAGATCGATGATGTTGGACCTGAAATTGATGTTCCAAAATTTACTAATTCTATCTCAATTGATGGCAATTTAGTTGATTGGGATGCTCAAGGAATTGATATCGAACTTACAGGTGCAACAGATTCAGAAGGAAACGAAATAAATTTAAAAACTATCGAAAATAATTTCAAAGTAAACACCTTAAAGATGGGTTATAACGACATAGGTATCTATTTTGGCTTTGATATTTACGATAATTTAATGGAATTTAAGACACCAAATGATTTCTGGATGGGTGATTGCGTTGAGTTAATGATGTCAACAATTACAAATTTACCAAATGCAGATTTATCAGTTTATAAAGAACAAGGCGGTGTTATGCAAGCGGCATTTGCACCAAATTGGGTAAAACAACACACTGTTGCAAGTGTCAGAAGCAACTCAAAATATGTAGACAATGATTCAATGCAAGTTTCAATTGTTAAAGGAACTTCAAATTATAGTGGAGAAGTTTTAATTCCATTTACAATGGCTCCTGAATTTAAAGAAGCTATTGATAATCAAAAACGCATAGATATTTGCATTATTTGTGCAGATGGCGATAGACCATCACAAAAAAGAGTTCAAGCTGCAAATGTTATTCACAACGTTGAAAACAACAAAACAAAAACAGCTCGTATGGCTCAATATTTATTTAAGTAATTTTTAGAATCTATGATTCTTAAATTAGAATAATTTTTTCATGGGAGGACAATAATATGAAGAAAAAATTTATTCCTGTCGTTGCTCTCGCTTCAATTCTTACTTTAGGTACAGTATCAGCAACTATTACAAGTTGTGGTCCAACCCAAGAAGTAATTGAAGTAACAGCAATCACGTTATCTTTAAGTAAGAATAGCGGTAAAGTAGGAGATACAATTACTGCAACAGTTACTATCAATCCAACAGAAGCCTCTGATCAAAAATATGAATTAACTTCATCTGATACTACAATGGCTTCAATTGAAGGAAACACAATCACTTTATTAAAAGCAGGAACAGTTACAATTACTGCAAAATCAAATAGTGGCAGCAAAACTGATTCAAAGACAATCACTATTGAAGATGCAACTGTAGCTGTTGAATCAGTTAGTTTAACTCTTGATAAAGAGAGTATTGAAGTTGGTCAAACCGCAACCGCCACAGTCTCAGTTTTACCAGCAGCTGCCACAAATAAAAATTATACACTTTCTGTTGATAATACTGCAAAAGCAAGTATTGATAGTGCAACTGGCGTCATCACTGCTTTAGCTGAAGGCACAGTTACAATTACTGCAAAAACTGAAGATGGCAACAAAACTGATTCAAAAACATTAAAAATTACACCAAAAGTTGCAGATCCAGTTTTAACAATTGCTGGTGATGTTACTGAAATCAATGTTAACGCTGGCGAAGAAATCTCTCTTCCAGCTGCAACTGCAGAAGATTATGATCACACAGATTTAACTTCTGAAATTGTTGTTGAAGATTATGATGATAATTCATCAATCAAAAAAGAAGCAGAAGGTTATAAATTTAATTCACTAATCGCAGGTGATCACACAATTTCATATTATGTTGAAAGTACAACAACAAGAAGTGCTGAAAAATTAATTACAGTACATGTTGCTAGTGCAACTGAAGAAACATATGATTTGCAAGGCAAAACAGATCCATCATCATTAGGAACTTATGGTGAATATAGAGAAAACTTTGCAAAAGGTAAAAACTCGCCATTATATAAAGGTATTAATGATTCTGCTCGCGCAACAAAGATTAGTGCAACATCTGATGCAATAAGCGGAAACTCAATGGTCATTGACTTCAACAAAACTGCAGGAAGCGAAGCTAATAGTGTCCTTTTAGGTTCATTCAGTGATGCAATGTTAAGAAACACAAAAGTCACATACATTGTTGAATTTGATTACAAAGTTATCGCTGGAAGTGATAGCTCATGTAAAGATATCTATTTTGGTGCTAGATATGATGGGTTCAACGGAATCAACACAGCATTTGTTGCTTCTGCAGATGGTACTACACACCACGCTTCATTCAAATTCCCAGAATTTGTTGCTCCTGAATCTGTAAATGCTGGATTCTTCTTCTTTAAATTATCAGCTTCAAATGAAGATGTTATCGTTGCTGTTGATAATTTCTCATTCAAAGCAAACAGATGCGCAGAAACAACAAGTGTTAAACCAACAAGTGAACAATTACAAGCTGAAAGTGGATTTACATTTAACTGGTCAGATAAGAGTGCATCTTTCCAACAAGGTGAAGTAATCGTCGTTGATGGAATCGAAGATGAAACAATTAAAAACGCAATTAAAGCAAAAACAGACACATTTGGCACAAATGTCATGCATTTAACAGGTGCAGATAGCCATAACTTTGGTGGATTAGATGCTACAAACTTAGTTTCAGACATGATTTTAACAATTGATTATGACTATTATTGTGTTAACGATGGTGCATTCTTAGTATTACCAATGGCAGGCGGAAATCAAGCAGGTACATTAGAACCAGGCAATGGTATCACTATTACTACTGTTGAAGGAAATATTAAACACGCTTCAATTTCTTATAAAGTTAAATCAGGCGTTGATCAACTTAATTTCTATCCAAATGGAAATAAGAACTTCTCAATTTATGTTGGAAACTTCACATGTAAGTTAGAAGCAGCCGAAGAAGAAGTTGATAGAACTGCAACAGCTTTAGGACATCATGTTGGTGATTCTTGGACAAATACAACAAGAACATTTGGAAACAAAGATGATGCAAGTATCTCAATTACAAATGATTTTGCAACTCCAGAAACAGTCAGTGGAGAAGGAATTGGCGATAAAGTCACAAAATTAGTACTCAAATCAGGTGCTGGTAATGTCACTGCTGAATGGTATCAACCAGGAAGACAACAATTAGAGGCTGGAAATACATACACAATTGACGTTGTATATTATGTTGAAAGCTTTGATGCTGATGATAGATTCATGCTCAGACTTGACAGCATGTTTGAAAATCTTGACAATGGTCTTGGATATCATAAAAAGACAATTACAATCACCCCAACAGCAGATGTTGATTTCATCAGTTTCTACTATCCAGAAACAGCAAGCGCAGATGAAGTAGTTTATGTTGCAAGCACAACAGTAACTTTAACTAAGGTTAATATTGAAAAAACATTACTTGGTTATTCACGTGGTGAATCTTGGACAAATACATCAAGAACATTTGGAAACAAAGATGATGCAAGCATCTCAATTACAAATGATTTTGCAACTCCAGAAACAGTCAGTGGAGAAGGAATTGGCGATAAAGTTACAAAATTAACACTTAAATCAGGTGCTGGTGATGTCACTGCTGAATGGTATCAACCAGGAAAAAAACAATTAGAAGCTGGACAAAAATACACAATTGATGTTGTTTATTATGTTGAAAGCTTTGATGCTGGCAATAGATTCATGCTCAGACTTGATAGCATGTTTGAAAATCTTGATAGTTCAGTTGGTTATCATAAATTTACTGTTACTATTACTCCAACAGCTGACATTGATTTCTTCAGTTTCTACTATCCAGAAAAAGCTAGCGCTGATGAAGTAGTTTATGTTGCAAGCACAACAGTCACTTTAGTTGATATTAATGTCTAATAAATAAATAAATAATTTTGTCCCCGTAGAAATACGGGGACACTCGAAAGGGGACACAATGATTAGCGTTCAAGGAGAACTTTTTCGACGCATAAATTTAAATAAGCAGAGATTAAGCGATAAATTATACAAATATCCACAAGTTTTTAATTATCCTAGTGATTGGCCTGGTGATTTTGAGGGCAGGACAATCCTTTGTTTGATATCCTTATATAAAGCTTTTTTTGGATATCAAAAAGAACAACAAGAAATAATGGATCAATTGAATGAAATAATTTCACATCTTGACGAATATACAAACGAAGATGGTTATTTTGGCAAAAAATTTGATGGAAAAATCGCTGATGAACAGCAAATTAGTGGAAATTCATGGTTTTTACGTGGATTGATCGAATATTATAAAATTACATCTGATAAAAAAATTTATAATCGTATTGAAAAAATATTTAATAATTTTGTATTTAAACTTTTTCCTTTTTATCAAAAATATAATAATGTATTCCACGATGGTCAAGTAAGTGGAACTTTAACTGAAAATGCTAAAGATTTATGGTTATACTCCAGCGATGTTGGATGTGCTTTTATAATGCTCGATGCACTCGGATCTTATTGTGTTCTTACAAAAAAAGAAGAAGCAATTGAGTTTGCAAAACATTTAATTGAAAAGTTTAATTCAATCAATATTTTAAAAAACAGACTTCAAACCCACGCAACCCTTTCATTTACACGTGGTGTTTTAAAAGTTTTTGAAACAACACATGAAGAATATTTACTTGATATAGCAAAACATTACTTTAATTTGTACTTAACAAAAGGAATGACACTAGACTATTCCAATTTTAACTGGTTTGAGTTTCCTGAAAGTTGGACTGAGCCATGTTGTATTATTGATTCTTTCATTGTTTCACATAAACTTTTTATCTACACAAATCATTATAATTATTTGAAATTATGTAACAGAATTTTTTATAACGGAATAAGAGGTGCACAAAGAAGTAATGGTGGAGCTGGATGCAATACTTGTTTAAATGATAGAAGCAAGATTTTAAAAATTCACCTATACGAAGCATATTTTTGTTGCACAATGCGTTTAGGTGAAGGGCTTTACTATATTTGTTCACATATTTTTGATGAAAATAATGATTTTATTCGCATAAATTACCTAGAAAAGTCAGTTTTAAATGCAAATAATGGTGAAATTGAGATAAAAGATTCTATTTATAATTCAAAAAATATCTCTATAAAAAACAATACAAACAAAGATTTATACATTTATATACCAGCTGTTGAATTTAAAGTTAATTGCAAACATGAAATTCGAGGTGATTTCCTTTATATTCCAAAAGAAGAAAAAGAAGTCTTAATCACATTTGATTATAAATCTCATATTGAAAATGAAATTCACTTCGTTGGAGATATGATTTTGACAAAAAAGAATAATAACTTAGAATATTCATATATAACTAATTTTATCGATTTAAAAGAAGAAAGTGCTCTAAAAGAGGTTCAAGAATTATAATGCAATATTTCTTAAAAGCGAAAAGGATTTGGGCAAAAGATCATCTTGATGAACTAAATTCAAATCTTATTTTCTATACAAATTTTCCAAAAAGAGACTCTGTAAAGTTGATTATTGCAGGAAATAATGTTTTTTCGATCTATTTAAATGGCAAATTAGTGCATTATGGACCTGCAAGAGCTGCTCATGACAGATATAGAGTTGATGAATTGATGTTTAATGAACTCAAAAATAAGAATCATTTAGTTATTTTTGTTAATGGAAGTAACGCAAATACTTTTTATACATTAAACACTAAACCATTTTTGATTGCTGAAGTTAGGGCTGATGATGAAATATTAGCTTCTACAGGTGAAAATTTTAGTGTTTTCAATAATGTTTTTAGAATCAGAAAGGTTTTAAGATACTCATATCAACGTGGATTTAGCGAATCATATAAAATAGATCATCGTTATAATGATATTTTTAAAGGTAAATTTAAAGATATTAAAGAAGAAAATCTTGTTGAATTAGCTGATGACAATGAATATTTTTCAAGAAATGTTAATTACATTTCTTTTGAAAATCTAAAAGCCAAATTAATTGAAAAAGGAAGCGTCTCAACAAACGAATCTTTGCCTTTATATGATGATCGATATATGCATCTTGAGTTTTTAAAAATATTTCCGCTTGATGAAATTGAAGATAATCCAAACTTAAAGGTATGCAAATATGAATACAAAATGAGCCAAAAAAGTAAGGGTCTAAATAGCAAAGAATTTTTAACTTATAAGTTAAAAAATTCATATACGGGCTTCTTCAAAATTGGATTAAATATTGAAAAAACCTCGCTAATCTCCATTATTTTTGATGAAATCGCTGAAAACGAAGGAGCAAATAAGCCTTTAAAAATTAATTGTTTTCGTAACACGACAAACAATATAATTTCATTAAAACTTGAAAAAGGAAAATACAATTTTATTAATTTTGAACCATACAGCGCTAAGTATATTCGCGTTATTTGTGATTATGGCGAAGTAAAAAATTTATCAATTTCT
>JAQXNS010000036.1 GCA_029098125.1 bacterium | reverse complement strand
TGATAAATCCTGATTCTGATTATAAAAAAGAATGGGACGCTAAGAAAAAGGGCCATTCGAGTGCGTATTACGGAAAAGTTACAGTTACGATTGGATGCGATTCAAGTGGAACAGTAATATGCAAAAAATTTAGTGAGAGCGCTGCAACGCGCTCATTTTACAAATTTTATTATAAAGATGTCGTTGAACCAAAATCTACACTTATTTCTGATATGCATAGTGGAGCAAGTGAATTAATAGAACCATTAAATTTGTCATATCATAGGGTTAAATCCGATTACAATGATCCTGAAATTATGGAAGTATTGCAGCCAATAAATTCGCTATCAAATTCCGCAAAAGCTTTTTTAGAAAATAAGCATCGTGATATTAAAGATGAAAACATGCAAGACTATCTTAATTTATTTAGTTTAAAGCAAACACTTTTAAAGCATAATTATTCACATAATGAGCAGGTAATTTTCCTTGTAGAATTGTTATATAGTTCGACAAGAGAGTTGAAATTTAATGATATATTTTCTAGATAAAAAAATGATGGAGAAAAATCGTGTTCTCCATTATTCTACTATTTTTGATAAAATCTAGAATTTTGTAGGTAAAATATCTAATATTAAAAACATAAAATGATGATAGCATAAGAAATTTTCCATGATTTTTTTGGAAAAATCTTATGCTATTTTTTTATCTTATTTTTATGAAATATTAAAAAATCTGCTCAAATTAATGAGCAGATTTTGTGTTTAGATTTTGTTTTTTATTTATGTTTTTATTTTGCTTCAGAGCTTGCAGTTTCAATTTTTTCTTCAGGTTTTTGATCTTTAAGAATGATATTTAAGATAATACCTAAAATCATAGCGACTGCGATTTTTGAGATTTCGATTGTAAATGAATCGTTTCCAAATTTTAATGTTAAACCACCGATACCAGCAACTAAAATTACTGAAGCGATGAAGATATTTTTTGTATTTTTGAAATCAATTTTTCTATCAATTAACATTCTAACACCGCTAGATGCGATGAATCCGTAAAGTAATAATGAAACACCACCAGTTACACATGCAGGAATTGTTTGAAGTAAAGCAGTGAATGGTGTGAAGAAACCAATTACAATTGAGAAGATTGCAGCTAGTAAGACAACATTAACTGATGCAATTTTTGTCATACCAATAACTGATACGTTTTCGCCATAAGTTGTATTAGCTGCACCACATAATGCACCACTAAGTGCAGTTGCAACACCATCTCCCATGAGAGTTCTTGTCATACCTGGCTCACCATTTAATAAATCTCTGTTAATGATGTTTCCAAGATTTTCGTGATCGCCAATGTGCTCGCAGATTGTAACAAATGCTACAGGAATAAATAATGCACAGACTTGACCAATTGTAGCCCAGTCAAATTTTGAAATTTCTTCAAATCTTAAGAAAATAAATGAATTTGGATCGTTTGGAATAAACGTTTTGTAGTTAAAGAATGTTGAAATTCCGAAGTCAGTTGTGAAAATTGAGATTAATGGATCAAAATTAATAATATGGAAATAATCACTTCCAAATCCATAATATCCAATTAATGTGAAGAGTAATGCTGTTACATAACCTGTGCACATGCCAATAATGAATGGAATAAGTTTTAAGAATTTTTTGGAATAATGTGCAGAAATAGCAGTTGCAAGTAAAGCACTAAATCCGCAGAAAATTGCAATTAAATTATATGATTGTTTTGAACCGTTTGTACGAACTAAGTTTTCAATAGCTGATCCTGATAATGATAAGCCTATAACAATGATAATTGGAGCAACAACAATTGGCGGTAATAATTTATTTAACCAGTCTGTTTTTGCAAATTTAATTACTAAACCAACAATCACATAAATTAAACCAACAAGAAACATTCCAATAATTAAGGCAAGATAGTTGTTTCCACCTGCATCATTGATTAAACCAATAGCTAATGCACTTGACATTGGAGCAAGGTATGCAAATGAGCTTGAAAGGAAGACAGGTGATTTTTTCTTTGTAAATAAAATGTAACAAATTGTACCGATACCAGCTGAGATAAGGGTTGCACCAATTGGTAAACCTGTAAGAACTGGGACAGTTATACATGCAACAAGCATTGCAAGAATGTGTTGGATTGCAAATAGGATCCAATCTTTGATACGTTTAGGATTTTCGTTTACATCTAATTCTAAATATTTTTCTTTATCCATAGACTTTCCTCCTTTCATGTTCAAAAAAAAGGACTGACAGTTGTCAATCCTTAAATTTGAAAATTAATAAATAGAAATAAGATAGGTTTTTTAGAGAAAGTGGAGCTAATGAAGAGGGCACTTGGGCTAATAATTGATAAATTAGAACAGTTTTTCGTCATTCCTAAGCTCGTCATTTTCTAAATCCTTGGAAAAGTTTAACAATCAAACAAAA
>JAQXNS010000035.1 GCA_029098125.1 bacterium | reverse complement strand
ATTTGGGTCTTTGTCAAACATGTGCGCAGGTACGTACTTTTTACTCATCTCAGGCATTCTCACTATTCCTCCATTTTGCTATATTTTTCATTATCCAGTCGGCAAACTTTTCGACTCCTTCACCCGTCTTGGCACAGATAGATATTATCTCTGCGTTTGGATTCCTCATTTTTATATATTGAGTGCACTTGTCAAGATCAAAATCAAAATATGGTGCAACGTCCATTTTGTTGATAAGCACTAGATCACATATCGAAAACATTAATGGATATTTTAGCGGTTTGTCGTGTCCTTCTGGTACCGACAAAATCATACAATTCTTGCTTGCACCCGTATCGAACTCGGCAGGACATACGAGGTTGCCAACGTTTTCCAAAATAGCCAAATCAACGTCGTTTAGGTCAAGTCCACTCAAGCCTTGACGTGTCATCTCTGCGTCCAAATGGCACATTCCGCCCGTATGAAGCTGTATCGATTGAACCCCAGTCGCTTCCTTTATCTTAATAGCATCCACGTCCGAATCAATGTCGGCTTCCATGACCGCAATTTTGATTTTGTCTTTCAAGGAGTTGATAGTACGAATTAGCGTCGTCGTCTTGCCACTGCCAGGCGAAGACATAAGATTGAGCAAAAATACACCCTTTGTTTTGAGTTCTTCCCTCAATCTGTTAGCGTCTTTGTCATTATCATCAAATATACTCTTCTTAATTTCAATAATTCTTACTTCATCCATATTTTATTCACCAAACTATCACTAAAAATTTTAACTTAATTTGAACTATTTGCCAATACGTTATACTTGCAAGACGGTGTCAGTAGTTTGCTAGAATTGACAGACACTCAAATATAAATTTTTAAATAACAAAAATTGTTAAAAAGATTAACAATAAAAGTACTGACAAATAGTATCAATCCTATTAGATAAGATTTAAATTAATTATTTAATCGCACTTTTAATGTATAAATCAGCAATCTCTTCTGGATTTTCTTTAAAATTATTATTGACCCAATATTGAAGTACTACAATGAATTCCTCTATCGCTAATGATTTTCTTAATTCAAGAGGAATGAAACTATTAACCATTGGATAATTAGCGTAATATGAGGTCACAAATTTAGATAATTGGTTTCTAAATTCCACGAGGAATAAAGCATTTACTTTATTTGATAATATACCTTCAAATAACTCTCTTTCATCTCTAACATGATAAAAGATATGTTCAATTAAATGACGATAATCTAGAATCAAATCTTTTGAAAAATCATGTGTTTTCTCTTCTTGTAAAGTTTTAGAAAAAACGTGTTCAAAGATATGATTGGAAATGCTTAATAATAATTCATCTTTAGTCTTATAGTGAGAATAAAAAGTTGAACGCGAAATAGAAGCTTCTTCTAATAAATCTTGAATTGTAATATCATCATAATCTTTTTCTCTCATCAGATTAGCAAAAGCATTATAAATAGTATTAATTGTTTTTTCTTTTCTCTTATCCATAATGAACTCCAATATACATTTTGTTCGATATCTTTTGTATAACCTCAATAATAACCAAACATCGTGTCTTTTTTCAATAAATATCGAACATTTTTCCTATTTTTATTTTGTTTTTTAATATATTAATCATTACAATATACTTAGAAATTAAGAAAGGAATGAATCACATGGCATGTTTTTTAGTTAGTGCAACAGTTGGTATCGGAGTTGCAGTTGCGCGTCACATCGTCAAAAATCACGAAAACAAATTAGAATTAGAAGGAAAAACTCAACTTCCTGAAAAATTCGGTTCAGATGTCAAATGGAGTCAAAAATTAGCCTATCTTGAATTAACATTATTCTCTGGCTCATTTGTTTTGGCTATTGAACACATCTTACATGGAGAAATTGTTCCACTCCCACCATTCCTCACCGCCGCAAATAATCCTGCTGATACAGCGGAAATGTTAACTGAAATGGGTACGGTTGGAGTTGCCATGCTCGCTATATTATTAGTTGCATGGGGCGCTGGTGTGGCTATTGTTGATTACATCAAATTTAAGAAGAGGAAAGAAGGTTTAAAGGAGGCTATTGTTAAATAATGTATTTTTTAACAACTTTAGCATGTACCATTATCACCGGTGTTTTATGGTTCTTCTTTAAAGATAGAAAATCATTACACCTCGATATCTTAACTATTACATTCGGTTCTTCTACACTAATGTGGCTCATCGACTGCATCTTCACTGCATCTGAAGGTGAACCATTCTTGTCATTTGATGATCCTACTGATGGTTGGATTGCATTAGCGGCATTTGTAGGAGCCATCTTCTTCTGGATCGTATTAAGCTTCATCCTTAACAACAATAAAAGAGTTGAAGCCAAATAATTAAGTAACAAAAAGTCTTTCTTGATTATCAGAAAGACTTTTTATTTTACTTTGCTAGCTTCTAGATATTCTTTAGATTTATCTAAATCTATGTCAGTACCAATTCCCTTTTGATAGCATTCTGAAACGTGTTCCATCGCATGGGTATCGCCTAAGGAAGCAGCTTTTAAATAAAGTTCAAAAGCGTGTTTTTCATCTTTCGAAACACCTTAGACATTCATATAGATATAAGCAAGGGCACAAATTTAGCGAACACAACCATTATCAATACTTTTATTAACCTAATATAATCCTTTTTCTTCGTTAATTTCTGTGCCATTATCTAGAAAATAATAAATGCATAACGCTCTTCCCCTAATGGGTTACCATTATGAGCAGATTTATAGAAATAAGAAAAAGCTTTTAATGAATCTTTTTTCTATCGATTCCCAAATCAAATAAAGAACCAAGTATAAATCGAATCTCCGCATCATTCGAATCTTCTTGATCAGTAAGAAGTTTTCCTAATTCTTCATATTGGTTTGAAATATACAGTTTAAAGGCGATTTTATTTAAATTTTAAATGTCAAAATATTGTAAGCGCAAAGAATTCCCAGAATCGACAAAAATGTTCGAACCTGGATTTTTTGGCGGATACATTTTTTTAATCCCATATCTAGTTTTATTAAATCATGGTTAAAGAATTAGCTCTCCTGTATCAAAAGAATCGATAATCATATGTGACAATTGTAGAAATGAGCGAAAAAAAACATCTCTAATGAGACGTTAATATTTTGTCAAGCAGGCCAGCCTAATTAAGGAAACTACTAAATCGTTCCAGGTGTTAAGTGGATTCGGTTTCCCCCTGCATCGCTTTGTGCCATTCAAGAGAATGCGCCGTGGTCGTTACGCTGAATTTCCACCTTTGACAAT
>JAQXNS010000034.1 GCA_029098125.1 bacterium | reverse complement strand
TCCACTAAAAGCACCGCCACCATGTCTAGCGCTTCCTCCATATGTGTCGACAATTATCTTTCTTCCAGTTAAACCAGTGTCGCCTTTTGGACCACCAACAACAAATCTTCCTGTTGGATTGATTAAAACATTAAAATCTGTGTTTAATCCAAAAGAAAGAGCAACTGGAATCATAATATTATTCTTAATAAAGTCTTTGAATTCAACTTCATCATAATCTTCATCATGAGAACAACTCATTAGTATTGTTTTAATTCTTGGTTTTTCGTTTGTATAGTCAATTGTAACTTGTGATTTCATATCAGGTCTTGAATGTTTAAATTCTTTTGACTTTCTAAGTTTTGTTGCAATTCGAACTAATTTATGAGCAATGCAAATAGGTAAAGGCATGTAGCCGTCAGATTCATTTGTTGCATAGCCAAACATAATCCCTTGATCGCCAGCACCAGTCTTTAATAAATCATTATTTTCAACACCTTGTCTGATATCAGGTGATTGTGTATTGATTTTATTAAGAATTTGAACATTTTCATAATTAAAACCAAGTTCATCGCGGTCATAGCCAATATCTTTTATTACTTTTCTAGCAACTTCTTCATAATTAATTTTTGCTTTTGTTGTGATTTCGCCACCAATTAATAGAAAATTTTCAGTTGCAAAACATTCGCAGGCAACAAAAGAATTAGGGTCTTCTTTTAAAACCGCATCTAAAATTGCATCAGAAATTTGGTCGCATACTTTGTCAGGATGTCCTTCAGAAACGCTTTCGCTTGTAAATAATATTTCTTCTTTCATTTTAAACTCCTTATCTATAAAAAAAGCCTCCACAATTTGGGAAGCCATATCGAACATACCACTCATCGTTCAAGGTTGTGGAACCTTGCCATTAAGAAGAGCACTTACTTGTTTAACAAGAGTTGCTATTGCGCTTTTTCACTTAATTTATACGCAATTCTGGATAAGTGTTAATAATATATAATAATGATCAGGGTCTTTCAATCATTTAGTAAATCTTTTTTAAAAAAGACTCCGAAGAGTCTAATTTTTTAAAATTTCTTCAATTGCTAAAGCAAGTTCATTTGGACAACTAGATGATTTTGAACCACATTTTGTACCAATTAAACGATCATGAACATCTTTGATATCCATTCCACGAACTAATCTGCGAATTCCTTCAGTATTTCCTGGACAACCATAAAGATATTTTATATCAACAATCTTGTTGTTATCATCAAGTTCAATGGTAACTTGTCTAGAACATGTACCTTTACAAATATGTGTGTATGTTTTGCTCATTATAATTTAATAATTTCGCCAAAAACTTGACCAAAACAATTTCCAGCATTGCATTCATCAGTATCAATATGCATTGCTAAGCTAAATTTTGGACTAACTCTAATAACAGTATCACCAAAAACAATGCTTCTTCCGTTTGTTTCAACTTTGACCCAAACGATATCGCCATTGTTAACATGGTAATATTCAGCATTTTCTGGTGTCATATGAATATGTCTTTTTGCAATAATACATCCTTCTTCAAGTTGTAATTCTTTTCCGTTTTCAGGGTTAGCAATAATAATTGGTGCACTTCCTTTTACATCACCGCTTTCTCTAATTTGAGCTTTAATACCTAAAGTTCTAGCTTCAGTTGCACTAACTTCGACTTGATTGAATTTTCTTTCAGGTCCTAAAATTGAAGCAAGCATCTCTCCTTTTGGCCCTTTAATAATAAGTTTAGTATTTGAAGCATATTGTCCAGGTTGAGATAATTCTTTCTTTGAAGTAAGTTTAAAATCTTTACCAAATAAATAATCTAAAGCTTCTCTAGTAACATGAACATGTCTTGCACTAGTTTCAATTAAAATTTTTTCCATTTCAAAATCTCCTAATAAACAATGATAAATATAACACTTACAATTATTTTTTTAAATAAAATCGATAATTTTTGATAGCTTTCTTGTTAATTTCTCAAAAAATTAATATTGATTTTAACACTACTCATTTTATATAATAATAAACACGCGCGAGTGGCGGAACTGGTAGACGCGTACGTTTGAGGGGCGTATAGGATTTCCTGTGTGAGTTCGATTCTCATCCCGCGCACCAATTTACTTAAAATTTCCTCCAAAATTTTGCCCAATCTGGTAGAATGAAATGGAGGATTTTTTTATTGTGTTTTCTTACAAAAATTTGGGGTATATTTTATCATCTTTGTTGGGCCTAATTCTTCAATTTTTTCTCAAAAACCCTGCAGAACTCCACTATTTTTGTAAATATCTCAAAAATTGAATATAAAAAGTACACTATTTTTAGTATTTATTTTGACTAAAATTTTTTAAATAACAATCCACCAGCTTAGCTGGTGGTTTTTCATTTTGGGCACTTAAGCCCTCTAAAACCACGCCGCCACTACCACGTGGCGAATGTAACGCGTCAACGCCGCTTTCTTCTTAAGCGTTTATTACAACTATCTACCCGTTCAACGGGTCGTCTGGAAATTCAATTGCTAATTGCATTTGTTCTGCATCTTCTTTCAATTGATTTTTGATATATTCTTTAATTCTCTCGGTATTTTTGCCGACAGTGTCGACATAAAAACCTCGACACCAAAATTGTCTGTTTCTATATTTGAATTTCATGTTCCCCCACTTTTGATATA
>JAQXNS010000033.1 GCA_029098125.1 bacterium | reverse complement strand
CCAAGAACAATTCTATGAGGTGCTTTTGATAAAGAAAGAGCTTGTTTATCGGTATTTACAGCATAAAATTCGACGTTAGAAATCTCTTCATCGATCATTCTATTAACAGCATTTCCGCCGCCGCCACCAACACCAATAACAATTATTTTAGCTACGGGTTCAAAATTGTCTAATCCGTCATCCATAATATCACCTCATTTTAGAGTTCGTCGTCTAACTCACTATATTCGTTTTTTACTACTTTATTTTTATTTTCTTTTTCTCTATTTACACCAGGAAATCTGTTTTTATTTTCATCATCTAGTGCGCCACGATACTTACTTGATAGATAAATAGCTGCTAAACAATTAATAAATTCAGGTTCAGAAGCACCAACTACATCAAGATTTACGATTTCTAACACATTTGTTGGTCTGACTCTTAATAAATAATCTTTTAAACCATTCAAAGATGAGCCAAGTCCAACAAGAATAATATTTGCGTTTTGAGCGCTATCTTCTCTCATATCAACGGTTGAAACAAGATTTTTTAAAGATCCATTAAAATATTCAATCCATTCTTTTAAAAATTGTTGAATAATTACATTCAAATCATCTTTTGTGAATGTTTTTTCATTTCCAAGAATATCTTTTGTCTTAGCAATTGCTGGATTATAAGAATTTTTTCTTAAATCTAGACCGTAAACATTTTTTAAATTCATCGCTTCTTCTCTAGAAATTTGGAATTCATTTGCAATTCTATCAACCAAATCATCGATTCCAAGCGAGAAATAATTACTAGCGTAGAGTACATTATTTCCAACAAAAGATAATGTTGTTGTTGAACTTGAGAAATCAACTAAAATGTAAGTTTTGTATTTAAAATTTAAACTACTTGCATAATATGACACTGCAAGAGGGGCAATTATCTCTTTTTTTACCTTAATTTGTGCTTTTTCGCATGAATTTTTCATGTCATCAACCATTTTTCGAGGCAAAGTATAGACATTTGCATCAATTGAAATTGTTGTACTTTCTAAATTTAAAGGTGGCTCAACAAAAACTTTATTGCCATCGATAATGAATTTATTTGGAATAATATCGACTAATTCATCGTTTGGATTTGGTAAACGTTCTTTTTTAACAAGAGCTAAAGCATTTGAAATATCAATTTTATCAATCTTTGAAACTGGACTTACTGTATTTGTTGTTTTGCATGATTTATAAACATTTAAGCCATATGGAGGCAAAATTAATGAAATTTCATTAATATTTATTGTTAATTTTGCATGCTCGCTTTCGGTTTCAACAACATTAATTTTAGCTAAATCGTCACTTAAACTGCCAATATCAAAAATATCACCATCTTTAAATGGTACACTTAAAGGACGTTTTGTTTTATAAAGAATGTCAACTTTATTATCTAAAACATATCCTACAATTAATCGAAATTCTCTGTTTGAAATTTCTAATGCAGCTATTTGCTTACTCATACCTAACATTATAACTTTTTAGCACCAATTACCCAATTAATTATTAATTAAATAATTAATAAAAACCAAAAACCTACAAGAAAAATCTAGTAGGTTTATGACAAATTTTATGGTTAAGTAGGTTACTTCCCTACTTATTGCCCTCCTCAAAAACAGCTAATTTATTTGTAGTGTCTTTTTCTTCGTCTTCTTTTTCCTTTAATGCTTGTTCTATTTGATGAGTTCTAATACTTGCTGCAATTGAAATAGGAATTGCAACTAAAACTGATGTTCCAAGAAAAACTGAAAAACAAATTCCGATTTTTTTGAAATAGAAATACAACGCTTTGTGATGATACTTTACTAATTTGTCTTCCATAATACTACCCCCTTGATTACCTATTTTATTTTTTCGATAATCCTCATTTTTGCACTTTTGCTTCTTCGATTTACCTCTATCTCTTCTGCACTTGGTAGTATGACTTTTTTATTAACTAGTCTATAATCAGGTGTTTTCAAATCTTTTGGATTTATGTAATCATTATTTCTATTGCCCTCTATGACTGAATAATCTCTAAAAATATTTTTGACTATTCTATCTTCTAGACTTTGAAATGTGATCACTACCACTCTACCATTAACATTTAACATCTCGATTGTACTAATCAAGGCTTCCTTTAAAGCATTAAGTTCGTCATTAACTTCAATTCTTAATGCTTGAAACACTTGTTTAGCAGGATGTCCAGTTGATAATAGCTCTTTTTTTGGTTTACTAGCTTTGATTATGTCAACCAATTCAAGTGTAGTTTCAATTTCTTTTTTCTCTCTTGCTTTAACAATGTTTTTGGCGATGGAATAAGAGTACTTCTCTTCGCCATATTCTCTAAAAACTCGACACAATTCTTCTAAAGAATATTTATTTACAATATCTTTTGCTGTTAATTTTGAATTTTGATTCATTCTCATATCTAATGTTGCATTCTTGTTATATGAGAATCCGCGATAATCTTCATCGAATTGAGGAGAAGAAACTCCTAAATCGAATAAAACACCATCGATTGATTTAATTTCTAACGAATTTAAATCATTTTTGAAATTCCTGAAATTATCAGAAACGATTGTAAATTTATCACTTATTTTTGAAAGTTCATTTCTTGAAAATTCAATTGCTTCATCATCTTGGTCAAATCCTATTAAACGGCCACCATTAAGCCTTTTAAGAATTTCTTTAGAATGTCCTGCACGCCCCAATGTGCAATCAACATATATTCCTTCAGGCTTAATGTTTAATCCGTCAATCGCTTCTCTTAGGAGGACCGATATATGTTTATCTGACTTCATGATTTGAGAACAACTCTTCAACATCTTCTTCGTAAGAATCTTCATGGAGTTTTTGATAATTTTCCCACTCCTCTAACTTCCAAACTTCGATGTGATCGATTTGACCAACAAACATAATTGCAATGTTATTATCAAATCCGAATTTTTTAAGAGTTTCCTTAGGTATAAGTGATCTACCTTGTTTGTCGATACTAAGTTCAACAGTTGAAGAAAGTAATAATCTTAAGTAAGCACGTGATTTTGCATTTTCTTTTGGAAGTTTTTTAACTTCTTCGACATAACGAATAAAATCTTCAGTTTTATATAAACTGATACATCCATCAAATCCACGCATTAAGTAAAGCTTTTCGCCTGCTTCTTGTCTGAATTTGCTTGGAATTACGATTCTTCCTTTATCGTCGATATTGTATGAATAACTTCCGAAAAACATACCACTTTCTTCCACTTTCTTCCACTTGACTATATTTTATGTAATATAATACTTTTTTGCAATGCAATTTCACAAAAAAATTAAAAAATTTTTAAGAACTACGTAGAGTCAAAAAATCATTCCTAAAATTTGCAAAAACCATAGGCATTAGTGAGATCAAAAATTGGACATTTTTAGGGCTTGTTAAAACTAGTCGAATTAATTCGATAAATTTACTGGACATAGTGCCAAAATTTAATAAAAATTATGTGTTTTTTAGTGCCAAAAATTCCTGCTCTATTACCACTAGTAGATTTCTAGTAGGTTTCTAGTACATTTCTAGTAGGTTTTACGCTAAATTTATACTGATATGCGAAATCGACATGTTAAAAACTCAAATAAAAATCGACTTAAAAACTTAAAAGGCACTACAGCTTGTAGTGCCCAATTAGTGAAAAATTATTATTTATTCATCGAAATTTATATCTTTTAATGCATCAAATGGAGAACCAAAATTACTATTATTTTCACTTAAATACTCTTCTTCACTCATTACTCTATAAGTGTCAGTTTTGACATATTCATCTTCTGGTCCGTGTAAAGTAATAGGTATTTGAGTAACAATTAAAGAAAAAATAATCTCATCCAAATCGATATAATCTTTATCTACATATTCTACATCTTCGCTATCGAATTCTTGTTTTTGTGTAAAGAATAATTCTTCATCAATTGCCATTGGATATTCAAAAGGCTTGTTAGTTAATGAACTTAATACTACTAAAACAACATCGTAATGAAATTTAATTGAGTAAACATCGCCATGTTTAACGCTTTCAACAAAGCCTTTTATGCTATTAATATTTTGAATTACGCCTCTACCAATAGATTTCAAATAAGTATCAAGTTCAGGTGAATAATCAAACTTAGATAAGTTTTTAATCTTTGCAAATTCTAATTTCATTGTCTAATTTCTCCAACAAATTTTAATGAAATAATCTCTCTAATTTTCTTATCCACTGCTTGAATTTCTTCATCTTTTAATGTGTGATCCATTGATGTGAAGTATACAGTAACAGCTAAACTGATATAACCTTCTTTGACATGTTCGCCCTTATAAATATCAAATAAAACTATGTCTTTGATTAATGAACTTGCTTTTTTAAGTTCACGCTTAATGTCTAAGAATTTAATATCTTCTTTAACAATAAATGCATAATCACGAGTAACTGTTGGGAAACGAGAAATTTGTGTAAATCTATTATTTGCACTTCTTGAAGCAAATAATACACTCAAATTCATTTCCAAAACTGTTGCTGTTGTATTTTTCATCGAAAATTCATTTTTAATTGAAGGGTGTAATTCACCTAAAACAGCTAAAATCTTGCCATCTAATATAATTTTTGCACTTCTTCCAGGGTGTAATTCTTTACTATTTTCAATTCTTTCGATTTTTATACGGCTTTCAGCAATGTTAAACATTGTCAAAATTGCCTCAAGAACGCCTTTTGCATCAAAGAAATCATATGGACGAGCTGCAAAGTGGTCTTGTCTATATTCATTTCCAAAGAAACCAAGTACTAAATGAGATTCAATTTTATTTACTGTTTGAATTGGTGAAATTTCAAAGATTTTAAAATCATTATTTTTATGATTTAAGTTATATTCTGCACATCTTAATAATGAAGTTAATAAATTTTTACGAACATATTTACGATCTTCAGTTAATGGATTTAAAACCTTGTATTCAGTATCAAGATTTACATAATTAAATAAAGAATGATCTTTTTCACTAATTAAAACATAAGATAAAACCTCATCAAATCCTCTGTTTAGCAATAAATCTTCAATAGCTCTTTCCTTTTTCTCTTCAACTTTTAAGCCACCAACTGTTGTTTCCATATATGGAAGAGCACTTTTTACGTTTGAAAAACCATTGTAACGAACAACTTCTTCGCTTAAATCAGCTTTTCCATCAACGTCGATTCTTGAAAATGGAACTTTTACTGTGAAATTATCTTCATCTTTTTCACTGAGTTCAAAATATAATGAAGTTAATGTATTTTTTATTGTTTCCTTATCAAAATCAGTTCCTAATCTTCTATTTATATAAGAATAAGAGCATTCAATGACTTTTTGTGTGTGGTCTACAGTGTCATATTTTGAGATTTTACTTTCTTTTGAATAAACACTAACCTCTTTTAATAAATGAGAAACAAGATTTAAAACGCTAGATGCTTGATGAGGATTGATTTCTTTAACAAATCTTTGTGAAGAATCGCTAACTAAACCTAGTCTATTTGAAGTATGTCTAATTGATGCATGATGGAAACGAGCAACTTCTACGACAATATTTTTAGTATTTTCATCAACTTCAACATTCTTTAAGCCCATTACTCCACCAATACAACTTGGAGTATCGCCACTAGCAACAATTAAATCTCCAGGAATTATCTCATATTCTTTGTCATCTAAAGCAACAACTTTTGTTGAATAAGTATCTTTTACAGTTAAATCTTTACCTGCAAGTTTATCTTTGTCATACATGTGAATTGGTTGACCAGTTAATAGCATGACATAGTTACCAATATCAACAATATTATCAATAGATCTAATTCCTTGAGAACGTAAAACCTCTTTTAACCATTTTGGTGATTCTTGAATTTTAATATCGTTAAATTCTTTTAAATAAAATTCATCACATTTATCAGTTTCACTGCCTGGAATGATTTCTGAAACATATGTACCTTCATCTTCATATGTAGGAATCGTGACTTTTCTATTAAATAATGCACCAATTTCTCTTGCTACATTATATAAGGAATAGCAATCGCTTCTATTTGCAAGTAAATTTAAATCTAAAATTACATCATCTAAGCCTAATTTTGCTAAAACTTCAGTATCGCCAACTTCAAATGAATCATCTAGTTCTTCAATACCTTTAATTTGTTCATCTTTTAAGAATTTTGGATCAACACCTAATTCGTTTAAAGCACAAAGCATACCGTTTGAAACTTCATCACGAATTTTTCCAGCCTTGATTTCTCCTCCAGGTAATTTTGCACCAACTTTTGCAACAATAACTTTTAAATCTTTACGACAATTTGGAGCTCCACAAACGATATCAAGGATTTCAGTTCCAACATCAACCTTACAAACATGTAAATGATCACTATTTGGATGTGGTAAACAAGAAATTACTTTACCAACAACTAGATTTGTTGCTTGGCTTAAAGTCTTGATTTCTTCAACTTCTATACCTGAAAAAGTCAATCTTGAAGCAATTTCTTCTGGTGTTAAACCGCTTATATCAACATATTTAGCAATTTCTTTTAAACTTACTAACATATTTATTCCTCAACTTTCTTATTGAATTCTTCAATAAATCTAATATCAGATTGATAGAATTTTCTAATATCATCAACGCCATAACGAAGCATTGTAACTCTTTCAATACCAACGCCAAATGCGTATCCACTATAAATTTCTGGATCATAACCAGACATTTTCAAAACATTAGGATGGACCATACCAGCACCTAAAATCTCAATCCATCCAGTTCCTTTACAAGTTGGACATCCTTTTCCATGACAGTTAAAACAAGAGATATCAACTTCAACACTTGGCTCTGTAAATGGGAAATATGAACTTCTAAATCTAACTTTTGAATCTTTTGAGAACATTTTTTGAGCAAAAAGTTCTAAAGTTGCCTTTAAATTACCTAAGTTAATATTTTTATCAATAACTAAACCTTCAATTTGTGCAAATTGATGAGAATGTGTCATATCATCGTCATCTCTTCTAAAAGTTTTTCCAGGACAAATAATCTTAATTGGTTTGCCTTTAGCTTTCTCCATAATATGAGCTTGAACACTTGAAGTATGTGATCTTAATAATAATGTATCGTCAATGTATAAAGTGTCTTGCATATCTCTAGCTGGATGATCTTTTGGAATATTCAATAGCTCAAATACATATTTATCACTATCAATTTCTGGACCTGTTTCAACCGTATAACCCATGCCAACAAAGATATCTTCGATTTCTTTTTTAACTTTATAAAATGGATTTTCTATTCCTTTTTTATAATTATTTCCAGGTAAGGTGATATCAACACTCTCTTTTTTTAAAGATTCGTTTAATTTTTCTTCTTTAAATCTATTTAATTTTGCTTCAAGTGTGGCTTCGATTTCATTTCTTGCGTTATTAAAAGCTTCTCCAAATGCTTTTTTATCCTCAGCTTCTCTAATTTTGCTCATTAAAACACTGAATTCACCTTTTTTAGATAAATATTTGTTTTTGATTTCAGTAATTTCCTCAATCGATGAAGCTTCTTCGATTAAAGAGAGAACTTTATTTTTGATTTCGTCAAAAAAAGATTTGTAATCTGTCATATCTTCTCCTTTAAAAAATAAAAGAATTAGGTTAATAGGAACGATTTTAATCGTGGTACCATCCTAATTCTTATAATATAAGCACTTAATTTTTACTTTTTCGTTAGCATAAACGGGTTCATCAAACCTGCTCCAAGGCGAATTCATTCATTTCTTTTTTGTGTTTTCACCAGCCACACTTTCTCTAAACAATCGAAATGAGTTACTACTCCTTTTCTTCGCAATGTCAATTTTAACACAAATTGGCTAAAATTTATAAATTTTTTAAATAAATATAAGGAATTTATCCGCTGATTCCTGGGATTCCACCAGTTGCACTTGAAATTGGGTTAGTATCACAGAAAACAGCAAGACCTAAGTAATCATCTTTATCAGGATCTGTTAATGTACCTGCATAAATAATGTTGTCTGTGCTACTGGAATCAACATTAATATAAATCTCTCTAACTTTACTTTCTTTAACACCATCGATAATAAAGTTAACTTTATAAATAATAAATCCAAATTTAGTTAAAATGTTGGAATCCGAAGTATCGACATCGCTAGGTACAAATCCATTTGCAAATTCAAATTGATATCTCTCAATTTTTGTACTATCACTGCCTTTATAGAATAAATATTTTTTACTATTCATTTCTATGTGTCGATAAGCAATAAAGTGATCGCCAGCAAGTCCAGTTGAGTCCCACAAATCAGGGAAATCTGATTGTTTAACGACTACTTTACCACTTGGAGTCATTAAATTCATTGGTTCATTAACATCATTACCGAATTTCATCAAGAATTTATATAATTTTCCACCAACACTAATTCTTTCGTTCAAAACGCCAAATGAAGCATCAGCAGTTGCGTTGTAAGTTAATGCATTTTCACCTTCGACAGATTTATACCATTTACTATTAATTAAGAAATAGTAATATGAACCAAATCTACAAACACCATTATTAAGTTCATCAACTTTTGCCCAGCAATATTTTGAATCAAGGAAAATGTATGGATTACCACTTCCACTAGAAATTTGACGTTTATTCCAATCAACGACTTGATCATTTTCAAGCTTGTAATATTTATAGGTTGTTCCATAGTCACTGAATGCGTATTTATTTCCACCATATTCAGTGACATGAGTAATTGGATTATATGAAGTTATTCCAGATCTATAGGTACCATCAATAATTGATGTATAAATATTGTCAGTTCCATCATTGAATTGAAGAGTAAAGGAGTAATCATAAGTTTGAACAATTTCATGCCACATTTGTTCAATTCCATTATCATAATAGAAATATTTTTTACCGCTTTCAGTTGCTTCAAAAATTGTTCCAACTTTTGGTGCATTTTCAACTATTTTACCTTCTGTAAAATTAGTATCACTTCCAATTTTAATAAATCTATCACCATTATCACTTACAAAAATTCCAGGATATGTAGGATCAGGATTGATATTGCTGTTCCAACTTCTTACATTATTTGCATCAGAAACTAAAATGTAACTTTGTGGGCCATCAGTTGTAAACGAACTAATAGTTTTGTTTGTTGTACTAACATAAGTTTCAACTGTCGTACTTCCACTTAGATATGCATCCCATGTATTTTTAATTGAAGAATCATAACTAGCTAATGTTGTTCCATCTGTACCACATAATGAGCCTTTAGCATATGAATCTTCATAAATATAATAATAACCCTTATCAAATTTATGATATAAATGATCAAAATTAGAAGTATTTGTACCATCAATAAGTTTTAAATCAGCTTTTCTTGTTATTGCAAATTGTTTGTTTTCTTCAAATTTGAATGTTTTTTCATTACTTGTAGTAGTAATTTTTGCTTCATTTGAATTAATTAATTCATATGAGGAAGTAAATGTTGAATTACTAGTTTTGAAATCACCACTCATAACAATTTGTTCACTACCAGTTGAAGTAATGCTTAAAGAATTATGAATTATGATATTTCTGTCTTTTGAATGAATCTTTGATCCTTCGTTTAAATTCAATTTGTTGACATTCAAACTTCCATTTATAGCTGCCAAATTAGCATTTACATTAAATTCATCAAAAACAACATTATACGTTTCATTTGATAATGAGAATGGATTAGTTTTTGTAGTATATCTAATCATTGGTGAATCGTCATAAGCACTTTCATCTTTGATACTAAGTAGATAAACAGACCCAAAAGTAACTTTAGAACCTTCACTAGATTTAATTGAATCAGTTCCAATTATAATTTTTCCGTTTTCAACATGAAGTAACGCACTTTCATCGCCAACGAATTGAATAAGATTCTCATTTGCAAAATTATCAGCAAAATAATCAATTTTGCCAAATAATTGTCCACCATTTTCTACTTCAATATCAGTTTTTATACTTTCAAAGCCATAATTTTCGAATAAAGCGATGTCATTTTCAGCTTTAAATAGTAAATCATCTATGTTTGTATAATCTTTAACAACAAGATTTGCTTCTAATCTTCCAGTATTTTTTACAATGACTTTTCCTTTTGTGACAGCGCTATCAAAAATAACACCATCACCGATAACTTTTCCGCCATCAGAAATAATAATGTTGTGGCCATTCAAATCAATTGCACTAAATTCGCCAACATTAATACCGGAACCAGTAGATGTAATACCAATTTGGCTTCCAATTATCAAATCGCCATTAACAACTAAGTCAGATTGAAGTTTTAGAGTAATTTTTGCATCTGTTATAGAAACATCACTACTTCTTGAACCAACATCTTCATAATTAATAAGTTGTCTTGAATCATTAACGCTTCTTGAATATTCAAAATATGGTAAATATAACTTTTTACCAGCAGGAATTGTAGAGACATCACAATCAATTCGATATTTTTTATTATTCAATTCATCAGTTAAATTCAATTGATAAAATGGATTAACTGATTCATATTCACTAAATGCTTCGCTGAGTGTATCAAATTTAGTTGTATCATAATTTCCATGATAAATTTTTACTGCTTTATCAATATCTTCATCACTCGTTAATTTAGTTTGCGAAAAATTAAATTTTTGAAGATTTAAGTTATCATAGTCTTCAAAATACATGTTTTGAATGCTTGTGAAGCCAAAAGAAGGAAAAATTTCAAGTTTTACACCACCAGCTTCAAGTTTTACATTGCCTAAATCAATTGTTGAAAAAGCATTTTCAGCAACTTTATTTCCAGATTCATCAGTTTTATATGTTTTTGGAATATATAAATTTTCAAGATCTAACTTTGCAAAAGAACTAAATTGTACTTCTTGAAGTGTGCTTGGAAGATAAATATTTTTGATACTACTTGTCGAGTTTCCTTCTTCATTCAAACTGCTTTCAAAAGCAGCAAAAGTGACAGTTTTAATGCCTTCTTCAAGGTAAATACTTTCAACTTTATTTATATTTGAAACAAAAACATCATCATTAGCACTCGAAATAGCAAGAGAGATGAGTTTATAAATTAATCCATTTGGGCCAACTAAAACTTCACGATCATTTCCGTATCTATTTGTATGATATGCAGGATATGTAAGAGTTGAAGGCATATCATCGTTTAAAGAAATCCCAATTGATTTTTTGTAACAATTCTTTAAAAGTTCAGGAATATTAATGATTTGATTAATTTGTTCCACGAATTCAATATTGATGCCTTTTTCGATGAAATCATAAATATCTGCTCTTAAAATAGCCAAATCTTTACCTGTAAAATCAAACATATCACCAGTAAAAGTGTCTAAACCAGAAAAATTAATAGATAAATCTGAAATAAAGAAAAAATTTGGATTGTAATAATCTTTATTGCCACTTGCTTCAACAGTTCCATCTTTGTTGACTTGTGAATAAGTTTTTATTTCATTATCTTTTGTAATTTCATGAAGAATAAGAGGAGGATTCAATAAAAATGCTCCAGTATCAAAACTAAAATCTTCACCTTCCTTTTTAATATATCCACCAAAATCAAAAGAATCTGGAACACCATCTGAATCGGTATCATCTAGTCTAATACTTAAATCACCTACATCGGCAAAATATTTTTTTGGAGCCTCACTGAATGTAAAATTACTAAAATTGAATTGTCCTAAATAAACTGCATCAGTTTCATTATATGCAATTGCACCTTTTAAAGTTTCTAAATCAAGATAAAAAAGCGGATCCTTTGGTTTTGATGAATTTTCTGGTTTTGCATAATATGTTTTATATGCTTCAATTGCAGCATCTTTCCATTCCTTATAAGGATCTCTTGTATATTCACAGCTTGATAAAAGAACACCTAAACCAAGCGCGCTTAGCAATATAATATTTTTCTTAATTTTCTTCATAAGGAGCTCCTTTTGATTGAATAAACGCTTGATACATAATAACTCCAGCCGCTACGCCAACATTTAAACTATCTATCCCGTTAATATCAATCTTTATGTGGATATCAGATAAAGATAGAATCTCTTTAGAGATTCCTCTTCCTTCATTACCTAAAATTATCACATATTTTGATATTTCATTAAAGTTAAATTTATTAAGGCTAGTTGATTTATCACTTAGTGTCGTTGCAATTAAAATATAGCCTTCTTTTTTTAATTTTTTTAAAAGTTCAATATCACCATCTAAAATATTCGTTTTGAAGATAGCACCTTGAGATGATTGGATTGTCTTAAACGAATATTTATAGGCAGAATCCTTACTTAAAGCTAGATCAGTAAAATTAAACGCTAAAGCGCTTCTGATTATAGTTCCTACATTTCCAGGATCTTGAACGTTATCAAGATAAATTAAATTACGATTTTCAAGAGGCTTTTCATCAATAAAATTGCATACCGCTAGTAGATTTCTAGTAGATTTATTTTGACTAATTTTTTGGTACACAATCTCATTAATTATAACTTGATTGTTGTATATAGTTTCATCTAACTTTTCAGTGGTTAAAATAGTGTCAATATGTCCTTTAGCCATTTCAATTAGATGAGGATTTTCAACCAAAAATTTTCTCTCTTCCTTTGAAAAAGATGTATTTTTTAACTTTTCAACATATTTTATGTATGGATTTGTTCTACTATCAATAATTTTTATCATGAAAAAATTCCTCCATTTAATTTCTTATGTAATTCATCATATTTTGGACAAAATTTATATACTACATTATAAAAAGATTTACTATGATTGCGTATATAGAAATGTGCTAGTTCATGCACTATAACTGAGTCGATTATATCCATTGAAAAGTGAATTAAATAACTCGATAAGATTATTTTATGCGATCCTAAAGTATTCGTGCCATAAGCGCTAGATTTATAATAAAGGGAAACATTATAAGGTTTATCAACTCCCATAATTTTCTCAAAGTAATGCACTCTTGAAGTTAAAATTGGAAGAAAAATTTTCTTAGCTTGCTTATAAAAATTTTCTTCATCTTTAAATAAAAAACTTCTTCCTAATACATTAACAAATCCATCTTTTATTGAAACAAAGTTGCCTAAAATGTAGACTCCATCATTTGAAAAAGGTTTGTTTTTAGATTTGCCTTTTTTAATTAAACCTTTACCATATTGATCCAAACCTTTATAAATTTCTTCAATTTTTACAGATAAAGGGGCACTTACTTCAAAATGATTTTCCTTAAATCTATAATAAATATTTCTTTGTTTTTTACTTTTTAAATAAAGAATTACATTATATGAATTACCATTGATTTTATAGTCAAATTCTTGTTTAATCATATAGAAATATTATAGAGAAATCTCTATAATATTGAAAGGTTAAAGGAAAGAGGAAAACTATGGAAACTATATTAGTAAGTGCTTGCTTGCTTGG
>JAQXNS010000032.1 GCA_029098125.1 bacterium | reverse complement strand
TATTGAAAAAATTGGAGGGAAATTAAAAGATGGTAAGCCACACGATTTAAGATCTCCTGATTATGATGATTGGAATTTAAATGGTGATCTTTTTGTTTACTATCCACTTTTAGATATTGCTCTTGAACTTTCAAGCATGGGAATTAGGGTTGATAAAGAAGCTTTACTAACTCAATTAGAAAAAACAAATCTATTAGAAAGAGCGAAATTACCTTTCCACCAAGATATTATTAATGAAAAACTGCCTTATACCATCGGTGGAGGTATCGGACAATCAAGATTATGTATGTTTTTCTTAAAAAAAGCCCATATAGGAGAGGTTCAATGCTCTTTGTGGGACGATGAAACAATAAAAATCTGTAATGAAAACGATGTTTTCTTGTTATAAATTATTGATTCAATTCTTCTTCTAAAAGGTGATTATAGCGAGAAAAGACTTCATCAACAATTTCATCATCAGTTACAATAGTATAGGAATTTTGACCTTCTTCATCAGTTTCAACTTCAAAAACAAGAGCTTCATCCTCATCCATACCATCTAATAATTCAACCGGTTGTAAAATTGCATAAATTTTTGATTGGTAAACTATTTGAACAATGTTTACAAAATCAATCTCTTCATTATTTTCGGAAGTCAATGTAATAATGTCATCGTATTCTTCATTAGGCATATTTTTCTCCTTTTTTATCTGTTAATTGATTCTAGCAAAAATTTATATTAAAAGGAAAATATTAGGATTCATAATAGAAAACAAAGTATGAAACTGTTCTTTTTTCAATCTCTCTATACTGAGAAATAACAACGAAAAATATATATTTTTGACTTGTTTTTTCTTTGATAAAAATTCAAATATCTACAAAAATAGTTTAGTTCTGCAAGGTTTTTGAGAAATTTTTAAAGAAAAAGAGACCAATTTTTATGATATTGGTCCCCAAATTATATTATCTTTTTTAACTTCAATTTCGATTGTTTTACTATATCCTTTATATAATATGTCTATCGAAGTATCTTCAACTTTTAAGCCTCTTGTAATACTTAATGTGTAGTCAAAGACTTCCATTTTTTTATTTAGATATACACCTTCAACTATGAGTCCTTTTGTTTGGAAGATTTCGCCTTCATTGTATTTTGTTCGATAAGTGCCACTTATTTCTATGCCAAGTAGTTTATCGTTAACATCGGCTGAAGATACTAAATATTTTTCACTAAATTCAAGATAGTTAACATAAACTACTTTGATACCTGGAGTTGATAAATCAACATTCGTTACTTTATATTCGTTTTCTTCCAAAACTTCTTCTCTATTTGACTCGAAAATTTTGCTTACTACAAGTCCTTCATAGGTAAAACTTTCATCTGTATAAAAATCTTTTTTACAATTTGTTGTGTTAAGTAAAATTCCAACAATATCATCTTTATCGCAAGAAATAAGCGATGAAAATGATACAATTGATGCGCAAATAAGCAAAAAACTATAAAATTTTCTCATTTTTCTATCCTATTAGTGAAAATTTCATTGTAGTTGGTTGATGATCACTAAATTCAAAACCATCATTTTGCCCAAGAACTGTTGTAGTTACACTCTTATATTCAACATTTGGTGAAATAATGAATCCATCAACAGTTGATAAAAAGTTAACTCCATACGTAAAAGGAAGGTCGCATCCTCTGCATGAAGGCTGATTGTCACTTGCAATGACTGTAAATGTAGAATCATATTTTGAATTTTTATCACTATCAAAAAGATAATTAACCCAATCTGGTTTTTGTTGGCTTGTTAAATCTTTATATGCAAAATTTTCTTCCGTGTATTGAGGATACATTGGATTATTTGTTAGTAAATCATGATTAAAATCGCCACCACAAACAACATAATTTCCTTTTTTGTATTCATTTAACATGAATGTATAGAGTTGTTTTAATTGTTCGTTTCTAATTTTTCCGCCTTCATCATATGCACTCATATGTGAATTTATTAAAACTAACTCTTTATCGTTTTCAACTTTAATTCGATTTGAACTAAAACAACGATCTAAATCAAATAGTTTTGATAAATCGTCAGCCACTTTGTATTCATGACGTTCTGAACTTTCGATTTTATATTTAGAAAAAGTATTTAATCCTGCAATACTTTTTCCATGAGGGTCATGAAGAGGATAAAATAGGTATGCTGAATCAAAGTTTAATACATAAGTTGAGTCGAATGTATTAAAAGCATCAGCAAGTATTGTATTTTGATTAACGTGATATGAGCGATCACTATCTTTATCTACTTCTTGAAAGACATAAAAATCGCTATTTAATGATATTGCTGAGTCTAAACATCCTTGAGTATTAGCTAAAACATCATCTTTTGATATTGCTTTTCCATAATATCCAACATTTGCTGAGCCATCAGCATTAATTCCTTGATCTAAAAAGAAAGAATATTCATCACTATAAGCACCAAACCCAATATTAAATGAAGTAACCGATAATTCAGAATTAAGTGAAACAGTATTTTGAGCTGCTTTATGGTTTACTTCTTCAATCTTATCACCAATTCGATGGTAAGAAGCTAAAACGTAAGTGGCATAGGCACCAACAATTACTATTGGAATGCCTATTGCTACTATGACTGAACTAATAATAATTTTTTTAACTTTCTTATTTTTAGCCATAATTAATCCTCTTGTGCCTCTAATTTTTTAACTTTTCGTTCTATTTTTTTAATATCAAAACGTTCAATTTTTATTTTCATAGTTTCAATTGTTGAAGTCAATATTTCATTCATTGAAATTCTATTAGATTCGTTAAGTCTTTGAATGTCATCACAATTTTTAAGAAGTTTTTGAATTTTTGCCTCAAGAGAAGCAAGTGGTTTATTTAAATATGTATCTTTGAAATTTTCAAATTCATTAATAATGTCGTTTGATTCTTTTAATTTATTAACTTCTCTATGTTTTTCATTGATTGTATCCTTGAATTTCATTGAAATTGTATAAACTAATGATAAAAATGACATCATATATTGTGGTCTAACCACATACATTTTTTCATAATCATTTACTTTTCTAATTGGTGCGTCATTATTTGAATCCCATTCAAGTTCACTGACAAGAAGAGCATATTCACACTTTTTCTTTTTTCTATCTTCATCAAGTTTTTTAAAGTGATCACTATTTTTCTTTCTATTTTGTGAAACATTTGATTCATTTTTCATTTCACAGCAAACAGAACAGATAACATTTTCATCATTTTTCTCGCTACTCGATAGATAAACCTTAAAAATGTAATCAGCTTTTGTGCCCTTTATATCGCCTTCTTCTTTAATTGCTGTGTTGTCTTTTTCCCAAGAAGCATATTCAAAACTTGTAACTGAAGCGTCAAGATATTCGTTATTGCACCATTTTTCAAGTTCCTCACCCAATTTTTTAACGTTTAGTGCACTTTTTGTTAAATTTAAATGACTATTTTGTTCTTCTAGTGAAGATATTTTATCGTTTAAAACTTTCTTTTCTTCTTCAAATTTTTCAAAAAGTTCTTTTTCTTTATCTTGAAGAGCACCCTTTGAATTTAATTTTTCTCTTTCAATTTCTAATTGAAGCTTTAATTTTTCATTAGAAAGTAACTCTTTTTCTTTTGTCAATGAATCTTTGAATTTTTGCTTTTCATCATTCATTTTTTGTATTTCTTGAAGAATTTTTTCTTTAACTCTTAATTCAAAATTCTCTTGATTGTTTTGAATTTTGTTTTCTAATTCTTGAATTTGTTTATCTTTTTCTGAGATTAAATTAGCGATATTTTGTTTATTTTCAGACTGTATTTTATTAATTTTTTCTTTATATGAAGCTTCTAACTTTAAATTTTCAGTTTGAATATCGTTAATTTCATTGTTTTTAATGTTTTCAACCTTTTTAACTTCAATATCGATTGCACTTTGTTTATTCGCTTCTAAAATTTCAATTTGATGCTTTAAATTATCAATTTCTTTTTTAAACTTTTCTTCATTTTGAAGCATTTTTAATTGATTAGAATTTTCACATTTTTCTTTAAAGTCTAAAAGCATCTTGTTATAGATTTGATCTTTTGCTTCTTTTATTGCGTTTTCAATAGGAGTTACATCAACTTCTAAATGATCAGTTAAGTCAATGTAGTCACCTCTATTTGCATCTTCAAGTAAAGTTAATCGATTTTTATCGCTAATACTAAATTTAATTTTTCTACTCATAAAAATTACCTCTAAAAAATGAAATTTTGATTAAAAACGATTGTAACAACTAAATGAAATATCTAGTTTATTATGCTAAAATCTAAAGACTGGGGGTTTAAGTTAATGGTAGACTTTCTATCTCCGAAGTAGAATGTAACCGTTCGATTCGGTTAACCCCTGCCAATTAGTCATTAAAGTTTAAGTGAATGCTTAAACTTTTTTTATAAAGGTAAGACTTCACCCATAAATAATGATTTAAAAGTAGAATCTACTTCAACTAATAAAGAATTGTCATCATTAATATCAATAACTTTGCAATTTTTAATCTCTCCATCAATTGTAGCACGAACAAATCTATCTTTTAAAAAATTATTTTTCCTGCAAATAGATAAATATTCTTTTGATCCAGATTTAATCTCTTCAATCATCCAAGATAAATCTTCTAAAAGAGCTTTTTTTAACTCCTCAATGTTATATTTTTGATGAGTTTCAATAAATAATGATGTGGCTTTGTTTTTAATTTCATCATCAAAAGTATTTTGATTGATATTTATTCCAATTCCATCAATGATAATATTATTTTCTCCGATTGATACTCCTTCAAGAAGCATTCCTGAGATTTTTTTACCGTTTAAATATACATCATTTGGCCACTTAATTGATAAATTTTTAGTGTATCTTGATAAAAATTTATAAACAGTGACAGCACTAATTAAAGATAAATCGCTAAATCTTTTAAAAATATATTCATCTTTTATTAATAAAGAAAAAAGGATGGCATCTCCATAATTTGAATGCCATTTCCTTTTCATTCTACCATGACCATTAGTTTGTTCTTTTGCAAAAACTAAGGTAAAATTGTCAAATTTTTCATAATTCTCTTTTAAAAAAGTTGAAGTTGAATCAATTTTATCAAATTCAATAAGATTAAAAGAGAACATAAACTATAAAATATTTGCAAGCATCAAGAATAATCCAGCTGCAACTGCACTACCAATAACACCAGCGACATTTGGTCCCATTGCGTGCATCAATAAGAAATTGGATGGATCTTCTTCTCTTCCGACTTTATGAACAACACGTGCTGCCATTGGAACAGCACTAACTCCAGCAGCACCAATGAGTGGATTGACTTTGCCTTTTGTTGCTTTGCACATAATTTTACCAGCAAGAACACCACTTGCAGTTGCTACTGCGAAAGCACAAATTCCTAAAGCAAAGATTTCAAGTGTTTTTAAATCCAAGAATCTTTCAGCTGTTGCAGTTGCACCAACACAAACACCAAGTAAAATTGTGATGATGTACATGAGAGAATTTGCTAATGCATCTGTAATTTTTGGAACAACTCCACTTTCTTTAATTAAATTTCCAAGCATTAAGCAACCAATTAAAGGAGCACATGATGGAACAAGTAAAATTGTTACTATACTAACGATGATTGGGAATAAGATTTTTTCTGTTTTTGAAACTGGTCTTAATTGCTCCATTTTAATCGATCTTTCTTTTTTAGTTGTTAAAAGTTTCATAATTGGAGGTTGAATAACTGGAACAAGAGCCATATAAGAATAAGCTGCGATTGAAATTGAACCAAGTAATTCAGGAGCAAGTTGGCTTGTAACAAGAATTGCTGTTGGGCCATCAGCACCACCAATAATTCCAATCGAAGCACTTTCAAGACCATTGAAGCCGATTAATAAAGCACCAATAAATGTGATGAAAATACCAATTTGTGCTGCAGCACCGAGTAACATTGTCTTTTTATTAGCAATTAATGGTCCGAAATCAGTTGTTGCACCAATACAAAGGAAGATTAAACAAGGATAAAGACCCCATTTAACACCATAATATAAGTAACCAATCAAACCACTATAATGTGTTACTCCTTCACTATCGACAGTTTCTTTAAAGATTTCGTTTTTAACACCTGGAATGTTGACAAGCAACATACCAAAAGCGATAGGTAACAACAAATATGGTTCAAATTGCTTTTTTATAGCTAGAAAAAGAAGGATACAGGCTACAAGAATCATAATGAGATTCTTCCAACCACCTTCTACGAAAAATTGCGAAATTCCCGTTGAATTCCGGAAGTTTTCGAAAAATTGTTGAAAATCCATAATTTCGAGAACCTCACTATTTAATCTTTATTAATAATTCTTTATTAGCAACTGTTTTGCCCTTTGAAACTAAAATTTCACTTACCTCACCATCAACTGGAGATAAAACTTCGTTTTCAAGTTTCATTGCTTCAATTAATAAAAGTACTTGTCCTTTTTTAACTTTAGCACCAACGCTAACTTTAACATCAACAACATTTCCTTGAATTGGAGCAAGAACTTCAGTTCCTTCACCAGTTGAAACTGCTTTTTTGACTTCTTCTTTTTTGACTTCTTTAATTGTTTCTGAAGCAACTTCTTCGATTGCTTCTAATTCAACTTTATAAGATTTTCCATTAACTTTAATTTTGTAAATTTTCATAACACACCTCAATCATCAATTCGTTTAATAGATTTTAAACGAGCATTTTTACCAGTTTCTTTATTAAATTCAATAGTTGCAACAAGAGAAGCGACAACTGCATCTTCATCTTCTTCAAGAATTTTATTTTCTTCTTTTGGATTAATATGAGTTTTTGCATTTACTACTTCAACACCTTTTGTTGAAAGTGAACAAACTCCAATAATTAATGTAAGAATTAAGAAGACGATTAAGATGCAAATTAGAGAAATTAATAAAACTTCTATAATTTTATCTCGAGATAGATTCTCAAGATAATTTCCATCTTGAATCAATATCATACTTAAGCCTCTAATTTTAGTTTTGTCGGAATTGCATCATCATTTCTTTTTTTGATGTATTTAAGTGCAACATCACCAAATAATGCAATGCTTAAGACATCTTCATCAGATTTTACTATTCCTTTATATTGCTTTTTGAGATCTTTAAATTCAGGAGCGATGAGATCTGCTGGTCTACATGTAATAATTTCATCGTTTCCGATTATTTTGTGTAAAATTTCTTGATTAACTGGTGCTGGAGCTTGTCCATATTTACCATGCAAGTAGTCATTAATTTCTTTTGGTACCATCTTGTATCTTTCACCATTTAAAACATTAAGGACTGCTTGAGTTCCAACCATTTGAGATAATGGAGTAACTAAAGGTGGATAACCAAGATCTTTTCTAACATTAGGAACTTCTTTTAAAACATCATCAAGTTTATCTAATGCATTTTGTTGCGTAAGTTGAGAAATTAAATTTGAAAGCATTCCACCAGGAACTTGGTATTTAAGAATATTTGGATTACAACTTAAAACTTTTGGATTTAAAATTTTGTTATCTAAATATTTTTGTTTAACAGGAGCTAATTTTTTTGCTGCAATGTTTAACATTTCTTTATTTAATTTTGGATCGTATTCTGTTCCTTCAAGTGCATAATTAATTGACTCAGTACATGGTTGACTTGTACCGCCACTTAAAGGTGATAAAGCAGTGTCGATAATATCAACTCCTGCTTGAATTGCTCTTAAATATGTCATTTCAATGATGCCACCAGTACAATGTGAATGTAATTCGACTGGTAACTTTGTATTTGCTTTAATTGCTTTGATTAATTCATAAGCAGTTTCTGGAAGCAAAACGCCTGCCATATCTTTGATACAGATTGAGTCAGCACCTAATTGTTCAACTTGTTTAGCTAAATTGACATAATATTCAACAGTATGAACAGGGCTAGTTGTATAACTCAAAGCAATTTGGCAATGTCCGCCATATTTTTTTGTTGCTTTTACAGCACATTCTAAATTTCTTAAATCATTCAAAGCGTCAAAAATTCTAATAATGTCGATTCCATTTTTGATTGATAACTCAACAAATTTTTCAACGACATCATCACTATAATGACGGTAACCTAAGATATTTTGTCCACGGAACAACATTTGAAGTTTTGTATGTTTGCATACTTTTCTAACTTGTCTTAATCTTTCCCATGGATCTTCATCCAAAAATCTTAAACATGCATCAAAAGTTGCACCACCCCAAACTTCAAGTGCGTGATAACCAACTTGGTCGAGTTCTTTTAAAGCAAGAAGAACTTCTTCAGTTGTCATTCTTGTAGCAAATAAAGATTGATGGCCATCTCTTAAAGCAGTTTCAACAATTTTTACTCCCATTTTTTAGTCCTCTCAAATAATCAATTTTTCCTTTTTTAATTAAGGAAAAATATTAATATAAACATTCGATTTTTTTGATTTCAGATTGCCTTTAAAAGGCAATAAGAAATTAAGCCCAAAATCAGAAACATTATAGCACGAATTTCAACTTTATCATAAGATATGATAAGAATTTTTATATAATTATTATCAAAGCACAAATATTTAATGCAAAAAATCAAAATGAAAAAATGAAATAGAAATTAAAAATTGTTTATATTTTTATACAAAAAAATGTGATATTTTGTATAATATGACTATGAATGTTAGAGAAATTATTGCTAAAAATATTTCATCCCTAAGAAAAAGAGAAAAAATGACTCAAGCGCAACTCGCTGAAAAACTTCATTACAGCGACAAAGCTATTTCAAAATGGGAAAGAGGAGACTCATTACCTGATGCAGAAATGCTATATGAAATATCAAAATTTTTTAATGTTAGCATTGAATATTTGTTTGAAACTCATGAATATGAAGGAATTTCAAACGAAACTTTATTAGAAATTAAAAAACGTCAAAGAAATTTCATCATTCTTTTAAGTACATTTGCAACAATTATTATCCTTTCAATTGTTGCAATTGCAATTACAGCAATAAATACCCAATTAGAAATTCCACATCCAATTATTTCTTTTGTATTGTATGCACTTGGAGTCGTTGCTTTTTTCATCGGAGGACTTTTTTATATTCTTGGATATAAAAAATTCTTTTCTCCATCATTTTCAATTTCGATTTGGTTAATTGTAACTGGAAGTTATGTACTATTTTTAGAATATAAACCAGATTATATATTCTTAATTGCGATAATTTTACAAATTCTCATTTTAGTTAGTCCTAAAATTTATGATGCAATACCAGCAAAAACAATTTCAATTCTTAAAAAAAGACATGAAATAAAAAAAGAAAAAAAGAAAAACAAGAAAGAAAATAATGAAATCAAAAAATAAGTGTTTAAGTTTTTTAATATTATCGACAAGTTTATTGCCTATTTTTTCTTCATGCAGCAATATTTCGCAAGAAGAAACAAAAATATATTACAATTTTGAAGTTTCTGCGACAAAAGGAGGGTCTGTTGAAGGCACAATAAGTGGAAAATATGAAAAAGATTATGAAATTTCACTTTTAGCAAAGCCAGAAAACAGTTACTCTTTTGTTGGATTTTATGAAAATGACACATTAATTAGTGATAATTCATCTTATTCTTTTAAAATAGCCAAAGATACAAACTTAGTTGCCAAATTTATTTTTGTTGATATTCCGATTGAACAACCAGAAGCAAGAATTGAAAAATTTGCTCATACTTTTAAATCAAATGAAATAAAAGGCGTCAAATCAACGATAAATGGCGTTGAAATTTCATCAAGTATGCCAACTTACACCTCACAAGTTAGCGGTAAAGGCGTACAAATTGGGTCAAGTAATAATCCACAATTAAATGAATTCACTTTAACTTTTTCATTTCCTGAAGAAATTACTTTATTAAATTTTTCTGCAAATATTGCAACCGCATCAAACGGAGGTGGAAACGTCTCAATTACTTGTGCAGATTACAATTACAATTTAAGAGTTAGCTCAACTAATAATAAGGATTATGAATTTAAAGATATTAATTCTTATTCCGATACTTTTGTTTTTTCGCTATATTCCACTGTTAATAAAGCTCTATATTTACATTCAATTGAATTTGAAATCGAAGTTACATCATCTTCTGAAATAAAATTGTCCGTTGATAATCTTGTTGGTCAAAGCGTAGAACCTGGCAAAAACGGAATTCCAGAAACAAAATATAACCTTGCAGATTATAAAAAAGATGAATATTATTCCTCTTTAAATCTTACTTTATCAGGTACTTCTTTAAGAGAAAATATTCATTCAATTATTGATAATATGACATCGTGTTCATATGAAGATGCAAAGTACATGCTTTGCTATACTGACGAAAACCCTGCAAAACCTGGATATTTGCTTGGAATTTTTGATGGAGACGACATAAACGCAATATGGGATACTAGCTGGAATAGAGAACATGTTTGGCCTTGTGCACACATGAATATTGATGGAACAAAACGACCAAGCGCTTCAACGAAAAACCACATGAGCGATCTTTTCAATCTAAGAGCAAGTTGCCCATCCATTAACTCTTATCATAGTGATAAATATTACGATGCAAGTAACACCAAAGATACTTTTTATCCACTTGTCGATTCAACAATCATCAATGGGATTCATAATTTTACTGGTGACTTTAGGGGTGACGTTGCACGTACAGTTTTTTATATGTACACAAAATATTTAGAATTAAACATCATTGAAAATATTCAAAATGATGAAACGACAACTTCAATGGGTAGACTTTCAGTTTTAAAAACTTGGCATAACGAAGATCCTGTCGATGATTTTGAATTACAAAGGAATAATCGAATATATGAATATCAAGGAAATAGAAATCCATACATCGATTATCCTGATCTAGTAAATAAACTTTTTTAAATTTTTCTTTTCTTTTTTATTGAAACAAGTTCAACAATTTCTTTTTCATAATCAACATTTGCTACAGTGTAAGGCACCTTTAAGTCATCGTTGCATTTAATAATGACCATATCTTGAATTTTAATATCTTCAAAATTATTTTTTGTTTCATTTAACTTTTCAAAGGTATCTTTTTGAATATGAACAAATTCTTTATCAAAATTATCCTTATTAATACTAATAATGAAGACATTATGTAATTTTCTTCTTGTTTTCCTTTGCTGATTTTCTTCATTTTCCTCATTAATTGTTGGAATTGGCAATCTTTCAACTTTGTTAAACAGACTACATTTAATTTTTACAACGATTCTTGATCCTTTTATATATAAAGGATATAGCGGAGTTGCAACAAAACCTTCAAAATAATCTTCATCATCACTTCTGAAAGACTTATTTTCGACATATTTCATCGTTTCTTCTAAATTGTTAAATTCGATTAATTGTACTGATTTAATTCCAAAAATCTCAAAAATTGAATCAATTTTTGTTCTATCGAGGAAAACTTGATTAATCATAACGTCTAAGCCGATTAATGTTTCATCAATTCCACCATACCGGCCTCGTTTTTTACTGCCATTAACTTTGCCACCATAGCATTCTAAAAATAATTCGACTTCACAGTCGCCAAAATGTTGTTCAAAAATAATTGTCGTATCTTCAAAATATTTTTTCAGCAAATCATTAACTTCGTCTGGTAGCTTAGATCGACTGCCTCGGCCATACCAAGACACAGAATATCCGTCATAATAGACGCGAATATTCATTCCATCATATTTTTCAGTAGCAAGCCGCTTTAAATCTTTGAGGTATTCGACCTCAGCATCATAAAATGTCCTCGTAAATTCTTTATTACTTTCATCAAATTTATATACGTTATGTATTTTTGGGTATTCAATTAACATAAAAAAACTCCTTTCACATAAATAAAAGGAGTCAAAAATAAATTTTTTAAAAATTTTTCGTTATTTTATAATTTTTGTTTCTTCATTGTGAGAAATTTCAAATTGAGACAACTTATTATCAAGTAAATCAACATTTTTAAGATTAAAAACTTGTAAGCAATTGTTCTCATAAGTTTTTACATACACTTGTTGATTATTTGCATCATAAATTGAAGAATAAATTGTATATTCTTCGCTGCCATCATCCATAATCGATTCGCCTTTTAAGGTAGAAACATTATTTAGAACATGAAATGCTTGATTAACATTTAAAGAATCTGCGTCGACTCTATTTTCATATCTATCAATATTGGCTAAAAGATATGTTGCTTTGACAAATCTAGAAACTGAAGAAGAATCACCAGGCAGCCCAACACTTCCCATTGCTTTTGAGAATGGTTTTAATTCAAATTTATTTGTAAAACGATTTGATGGTTCTTTTGTTGTTAAATTTAGATATTGATTTACGTTAAGTTCGTGGAAATAAAATGGTGGATTATTTGTTAAAACATTAAATTTATTATCATAGATTTTTAATCCATCACTAGTTTGTTCAACAACAATTGAGCCAGTTGAATCTGAAAAAATAAAATGTAGTGTTGAAACAGGTAATTTTTCATCTAAAGGAATATTAGAAAGATAAGCATTTTTAAAAGCTTCTTTAACTTCCTTCACTGTTTTATATTTTCCAAGCATATATAAAGGCAACTCATATGGTTGAATATTTATTTTGCCTTCAATTGGTTTGCTAAACTTAGCAAATTCTGGAAAATTCAAACCAGCAAAGCCTAATCCATATTCATTAATGCAATCAAAATAAAGAGGGTAATCAAATTTTGAAATGCCAACACCAAAAATAGCGTAATGATCCTTCATAGGTTCAAGACATTTAAATCTTATCTCATATTTTCTAGGAGTGACAATTATTGACTCTTTAAATGGATAATTTAAATCAAGGTTACGACCAAAATAATGATTATTATTGGAACTAAAAGAAATTGCAGTACACATAATTTTTCCTCCACTTACATTATCAACTTATTTTAATTTTTATACAAAAGATAAGATAAAATTCTTACTCTACTCTTTAGATATTTACAAAAATAATTGAGTTCTGCAGGGTTTTTGAGAAATTTTCAATAAAAATAGATTTACAACTAAAATCAATTACTCTATAATATTCAAACAAGAGGTTTACAATGGAAAGCATAAAATTGCAGTTAGGATCACTTACTATTTTAGTCTTTATCACAATTGTTTATGTATTTAGACTAATTCATTATAAAAGAAAAGTTAATTTCAACTTCTTCTTAATTTTTATTGTGCTTTCATTTATCGAAATAGTTTTTGATGGCCTTACAGCTTATAGTGTAAACAACCTAGAGAAATTCGACCATACATTTAATCTTATTTTACACGGAATTTTCTTAAGCTCAATCGATGCTGTAATATTTTTTGTCTTTCTTCAAGTTTTAACAATGACAGAAATGTATCCAACAAAAACAATAAACAAATTATTAGTCGTTGCTCCTTTTATTCTTAATGTAATTTTAGTTTTTTCATTTTTACCTGAACTTGCTTTTATTGAAAACAATATTTCAAATTATTCAATGGGTATAAGCGCATACACATGCTATGTGATGGTTTTTATATATGTTTTAGCTACTATTATCCTTATTATATATAGGTGGAACCAAATCGAATTAAGAAAAAAGATTTCAAGCATTACATGTTTGTCAATCTTAACTATAGTCTGTATTGTACAAGCCATATTTCCATATATTTTAATAACTTCAATTGGCGTAGTTGCCTTAGTCTTGGGTCTATATTTAAATCTTGAGGACCCACTTTTTATCGAGCTTTACAATACACAACAAGAAATGGTTATGGGTTTTGCAACTCTAATTGAAAGTAGAGATGAATCAACAGGTGAGCACGTCAAGAGAACAACTGGATACGTAAAAATTATCTTAAATAAGTTAAAACATAATAAAAAATACAGCAAAATAATCAGTAAGAATTTTTTTGAATTGACTGTACTTGCTGCACCACTACACGATATTGGTAAAATCGCCATTCCAGATAGAATTCTTCAAAAGAACGGAAAATTAACAAATGAAGAATTCGACATTATAAAAACTCATACAATTGAAGGTGCAAAAATAATCGATGAAACTTTTGGGCATACATCAAATGAAAAATATTATGATATTGTTAAAAATGTTGCCTTATATCACCACGAAAAATATAACGGTACTGGTTATCCTCAAAAACTTAAAGGCCAAGAAATTCCACTTGAAGCTAGAATTATGAGCGTAGCCGATGTTTTTGATGCAGTTAGTGAAAATAGATGCTATAGGGATGCACTTCCTATAGAAAAATGTTTTGAAATTATTAAAGAAGGAAGAGGAACAGCATTTGATCCTGATGTTGTTGACGCTTTCTTATCTTCTAAAGAAGAAATTATTAAAGTTCATAATCATTAGTTAAAGTAAATAATGAATTTTGTTCCAACATTTACTTTTGAATTCACTTCAATTTTATAACCTAAAGTTTCAATAATATGTTTTACAATTGCTAAACCAAGTCCGGTTCCGCCATTTTCTTTACTTCTTGCTTTGTCTTCCATGAAAAATCTTTCAAAAATTCTACTTTGATTTTCTTTTTTGATTCCGATTCCAGTATCACTAATTAAAAATAATTTTCCTGTAAGATTTATTGTTATTTTTCCATTTTCTTTATTATATTTAATTGCATTATCAATCAAATTTCTAAGCATTTCGTCAATTAATCTGATATCAGAATTGATTTTTACATCATCAATTTGAAGATCTAAATGAATATTTTTTGCTTCAATTTTAGTTTTGTATGCATCTAAAATTTCTAAAACTAATTTTTTAAGGTTAACGTCTTCTTTCTTAACTGGGTAGCCTTGTTCAAGTTCAGCAATATTTAACATATCGTATAAAATTGAATTCATGCGAGATGCTTCTTTATAAATTTTCTTGTTATATTCAATAATTTCTTTATTATCATTAACAATCCCACTAGAAACAAGTTGAGAATAACCGATAATTGAAGTAATTGGTGATTTTAATTCATGAGAAGCATTGTCGAAAAAGTCTTTTTTCACTTGCTTAAGATTTTCTTCTTTTGTTATATCATTTAATGAAATTATCAAACCACCATTTAACCAATTTTCAGTAATTGTGGTGATGCAAATATTAATTGTTCGTTTATTTATTTCAAAATTAAAAAGTTGTGTGCTATGCTTTTTTAAAGAATTTTCAATTGTTTTTTGCAGTTCAATATCTCTGATTAAATAAAGATAATTAGAATCATAAAAATTTTCACTTACATTAAATATTTTACGTGCTTCATTATTAATAAAGAAAATATCACCCTTAGAATCTAGAGCAATAACGCCTTGATTTAACAAATTCAAAACGCTTACCATATCATCTTTTTGACTCTTAATTTTTTCAATTTGATTATCAATCAATTGACTTAATTCATCAATTATTGAAGGCAAAGTATCAATCGAAAATTCCTCGTCATTGATGTCTTTTTTAACTAAATAGCCGAGTTTTGCAAGGTTTTTGTTAATTGGAGCTAGACCTTTTTTAGTAAAATATAGACTTAAGGATACAACAATTGTTTCAACAATTAGTGTTACACTAAAGCCAAAAATTATAAACCAATATAACAATTTATTAACATCGCCCATATCAAGAGAGATTCTAATATAGTATCCATCATCAATGTCTGCAATGTAGAGCATGTCTTTATTTTCAGTAGTCGAATAACGATTAACAACAGTATTTAAGTTGATAACTTCTGGTCTATCAAGATGTTTTTCATCTACATCTGAGTTTTCAGAATCAAAAACTACATTTCCATCTAAATCAATAATTGTAAGACGAATATTGCTCTCAGTATCTTTAACGGCTTCGTAAGTTTGATAGACATTTGTTCCATTAAAAATTGAACATGTTAAAGATAAATAATTCTTTGCAGCATTTTCGTAATTGTTTAGATTTCTAATATAAATCAAAAATCCAGATGTGATAAGTAAGATAATTAAAGAAAAAAAGGTTGTTAAAGCATTAATTAAAATTATTTTCTTTCTCATTTTTTAAACCTATAACCCACCCCATAAACTGTTTCAATTGAATTAGCTTCACTGCCTAATTTGGATCTTAACGATTTGACGTGAACGTCCAATGTACGAGATTCAAGAATTTCATCATAATTCCAAATTTTCTTAAAAATATCTTCTCTAGAAACACAATCAGGGTAAGATTCCATTAATAAATTTAATAATTCGTATTCTTTTTGAGTTAAGTCAATCAATCTTTGATCAATAAATACTTTGTGTTCGCTTCTATTAAGCACAATTTTTCCGATTTCAATTTTGTCAGATTTTTTTATTCTTCTTTTTTTAGAATCGACACGTGCAATTAATTCAAGTAAATCAAATGGTTTTTCAATGTAATCATCTGCGCCTAAATCAAGACATTCAACTTTATCCATTACTAAATGCTTTGCACTAATGACAATTATTCGAATTTCTTCGTTAGTTTCGTCTTCTCTAATCTTTTTTAATATATCCGTTCCACTCATTTTAGGAAGCATTAAATCAAGAAGAATAATTTCTGGTTTTCTAATGGCAAAAGTTTTAAAAAAAGATTCGCCATCAACAAAAGTTTTAACCTCATACCCAGCTTTTTCTAACGTTTTATTGATTATTGCACCAATATCTTTATCATCTTCGATTGAATAAACTAAACTTTTCATAAGTAATCCTAAAATAAATTTCTGTCTTTATAGAAACCAGAACGCATATAAACACACCACTCAGCAACATTGACAGCATGATCTGCAATTCTTTCGAGATATTTTACCACAAGCGTAGTGTAAATTAAAAAATGAAGGTAATTTTGATCATTTTTGTTTGTCTTTGTTAAATTTTCAATGATTTCTATATATTTTTTATCGACATATTCATCAGCTAGAATTATTTCATTTGCTAGATTAATATCATCGTGAATGAATGAATTTATTGAATCTTTCACCATTTTAAGGACATAATCACAAAGTTCTACAATATCATCGTTTTTTTCATTTTCAAAATTCCTTAATTTTTGTGAAAATTCAAAAATATCTTCAGCGTGATCTCCAAGTCTTTCGATATCACTAACAAGTTTTAAAACACCAGTTACTTCTTTTAAGTCTTTAGCAAATGGCCTTTCCTTTAATAATATGTTTAAACATATTTCTTCGATTAATCTTTCATATTGATCAATCAAATCATCATTAATATTTGTGATGGTTGTATCTTTATTTAAATAGAAGTTTATGGCTTCACTCATATTTAAAACTACTGCATCAGCCATTTTAATTACAATTTCTTTTAAATTTGTCATTTCTTCTTTAATACTCATTATCCAAATCTCCCTGTAATGTAGTCTTCTGTCTTTTTATTTTTAGGATTTGAGAACAATTCACTTGTTTTATCCATTTCAACCATTTCTCCTAAGAGGAAAAATGCAGTATAGTCACTAATTCTTGTGGCTTGTTGCATATTATGAGTAACAATTACAATCGTGTAATTCTTTTTAAGTTCAAGAATTAGCTCTTCAATTTTTAAAGTTGCAATTGGATCTAAAGCGCTTGTTGGCTCATCCATTAAAATTACTTCAGGTTTCATTGCAATTGCTCGAGCGATGCAGAGTCTTTGTTGTTGACCGCCAGATAAACTTAAAGCACTACTTTTTAATCTATCTTTTACTTCTTCATAAAGTGAGGCTTTTTTTAATGAATCTATAACAATTTCTTTAAGTTTTTCTTTGTTTTTTATCCCTGAGCATCTAGGTCCATATGCTACATTATCAAAAATTGACATAGGGAATGGATTCGGATTTTGAAATACCATCCCAACTTTTGTTCTTAATTCAATAGTGTTCATCAAATTTATGTCAGTTCCATCAAAAATAATTTCCCCAGTAACCTTGCAACCACTAGTTAAATCATTCATTTTATTAAAGCATCTTAATAAAGTTGATTTTCCACAACCTGAAGGGCCAATAAATGCTGTAACTTTATTTTTTTCTATATTTAAATTAATAGATTTTAAGGCTTGATGTTCACCATAAAATAAATCAACATTTTTAACTTCAAAAATACTTTGATTATTTTCCATTATTTAATACCTCTTTTTTTCATAACACGATAATTTACAATTTTTACGCTTACGCTCATTGCAAAAACTAAAAGTAAAATTATTATTGAAATCGCAGAAGCTATCTCATAATTTGGATTTTCACTCTTAGTAATTGACCAAATGTGTAAAGATAACGATGTTGCGCCACTAAAAATGTTAATTGAATCTTCAATTGAAGTTCCCATAACGAAGATTAATGCAGCCGATTCACCAATTATTCTTCCTATTGATAATAAAGTTGAACTTAATATGCCAGGAAGAGCGTTTGGAAGAATTACCTTAAAAATTGTTTGTGTTTTACTTGCTCCTAAAGCTAAAGAACCATTCATGTAATTACTTGGAACGGTTGATAAACTTTCACTTGTTGTTTTTACAATAATTGGAAGTAAAATAATTGTCATTGTTAAGCTTCCTGCTAAAATTGAGTAATTATTAACACCAGTAAACACGGAAACAAATGGGATAAAAACAATCATGCCAACAAATCCAAAAATAATTGAAGGAACACCGCTTGTTGCGTCAATCAAACTTTGAATTATTGTTTTAATTTTTCCATCTTTTGCATACAAAACTAGATAAATAGATGCTCCAATTCCTAATGGCAAACTAAATAGTAAAGTTAATCCAATTAAGTATAATGTTGAAATTAAACTTCCTCTAATTCCTCCACCAGTTTTAATACATTGGAGATAGGTTACTTCTTTAGATTTATCAAGCGCTAAAGCAAATTTTTTAGCACCATCTTTTGCACTTGCATAGACATCATTGCCATTTTCATCAATTCCCATAAGAACATCTAAAGTTTCACCAACAATAATTTGATAACTTTTTGAGTTTGATGTTGTTAGATTTTTAAATGGTGAAGTTGATGCAACATAAACTACTTTAACAACATTTTCTCCATCTAGACTTTTCCCATCTTCAAGAGATATTCCATAACTAAAACTGAAATAAGTGTCACTGATATTTGGATCACTGAATTGTTCAGTTTTTTGAGAAGTAGAAACAACGTTTAGTTGTGACTCAAAATCACTACTTAAAAGATCAAAAGATAAAGAAGATGAGCCTTTGAAAAAGACATAAAAAATAATTGAAAAGAGAGTGAAAATTACAAGTACAGATGAACAAATTGTTGAAAAAACCCTGCAAAAGTCCATTATTTTTTGCTTTTTATTATTATTTGTCATATTTGCAAATCCTCTTTTTCACGATATTTAAAATTAGATTTGTTATTAAAATTATGATGATTAAAACTAATCCAACACTAAATCTAATATCATAATCTAAGCCACTTGATTCATGAATTCCACTCATCATAGCGCTAGTTAAAGTTGAGGTTGGATCAAAAAGAGAAATCTTAATTCCACTTGCCCCACCACAAACCATATTGACAGCTGTAGCTTCACCAAGTGCCCTACCAACACCTAAAATCAATCCAGCAATAATTCCAGATTTTGATCCTTTTAATATAATATTAAAGTTTGTCTGCATTTTAGTTGCCCCAAGCGCAAGTGAGCCTAGAACTTTGTCCTCTTTAACTGATTTCATAGCTGTGATACTTACAGTTGTAATTGTTGGAATAATCATAATTGTTAAAACAATAATTACACTTAAAGTTGAAACGCCTCCTGCAGTTTGATAATTAAATAAAGCGGCAATATTTTTAACAAGCGGATTAATTACGCCCATTCCAAATAACCCAAATACGATTGATGGAACTGCACTGAGTAAATCCACGACTATTTCCATAATACTTCTAATTTTTTTTGGAGCTATTCTAACTATAAAAAGCGCACACAAAACAGAAAGTGGAAGTGCAATTAATGAAGCAATTGAAACGATAAAAATTGTATTAATTACTAAACCTAAAACACCATATTGTCCTTTAATAAACTCAATTCCAAACAAAAAAGAGCCAAAATCACCTTTTTCACCATTCTCATAAGCAGCGAAAAAAGGACGCAAGCCCTTTATCGTAATAAAGAAAACAATAATTATTATGCTTGATGCACATATCATTCCAATTATTAGAAATAATATGTGCACAATTTTATCAATTAATATTTTGTTTTTATTTCTTGAGTCTACTAAAGATAAGCTATTTCCATTATCTTTATTAGATCTCATTCCATTTAATACCTTCAGTTGAATAAATTTTCTTTAATTCATCTTTTGTAAAGTTGTCTTTATAAGTATTTTTAGCATTTACAACACAGACAATACCATCTTTACAAATTCTTCCACTACTTCCTTCAGCAGCTTGTTCAGAATCATTTAATTCTCTTGATAAGAATCCAACATGCATTGAATTTACGCTGTCTTTTTCCGAACCTTGAGTTCCTTTATAAGCAGCTCCACTACCTGTATGGTTGTGAACAGGTTTAAATGTTGGGCATTTTTCAGCGAATGCACTAGTTAAAGCTTTTGCGACTTTTTCAACACTTGTTGATCCACCGAATTTTATTTCAACACTTGTACCATCATTTTTGTTACAAATTTCTTTTACATCAGTATTTTCTGCTTTTTTTAAAATATCTGACCATTTTGTAGCACTTCCAATTGATGTTTCTAAAATTCCATCTTTAGATTTAATGATGGCAAGTCCTTCTTGAGAAGACATAAATAACTTAAATCCCTTAATAAGTTTCCATTCGACTTCGCTAACATCGCTTTCAACTTTGGTAATATAGTTGAAATTTCTTGATAATTTATAAGTGCCGTCAACTACTGCTTCTTCACTTGGGACAACACCTTCAAATTTGACTCCAGTTAAACCAGAATCAGCTAATGAAGCTAATGAGATGTAACCTATTCCGTATTCATCGTTTTTAACTAGTGAAATCATATTTCCATTATCATCAGCTTTAACGAATCCAGGAATCTTTGTATCATCTTCTTTCGCTTCAGAATAACCTATAGCTGTAAAAAATCCATCTCTTGTTCCGCTTGTTGTATCTCTACTATATCTAGTAATAGTTTTTGTAGTGTCAAATTCAGCAGATGCATTACTAGAACAACTAGCTAAGACACCTAAAGCTAAACAAGCAATTGTACATAAACTCTTTTTTCTTAATTTCATTTTCTTTCTCCTTTGTACACCAAAATTTTAGAAAAAAGAGATTTTTGAATATATCATGAAACAGTAAAAGATTGTAAAGAAATTGTAAAATTTCGTATTTTTATTTTCTATCTAGCAATCATAAAAATAGAAATTTTTATATATAATTAACCATGATTTTATATATAAAATTTGATGATTAAAAACTTAAAATATCTCAAAAACCCTGCATAACTCCACTATTTTTATAAAAATCGAAGATTTTATAATTTAAAAAAGATAAAAATTTATAGTCTAAATCACTAAATTTTTGCAATTAAAAAACGTAGCTCCAAACGGATTACTACGTTTAATTTTTTCAAGAAATTTAAAATTCTTATTTTACTTTTGGTCCAGCTTTTACAAGTGCTTTACCTGCTTCATTTGTTTCATATTTACTGAAGTTTTTAATGAATAATGAAGCTAAGTTTTGAGCTTTTTCATCCCACTCACTAGCATTTTGATATGTATCTCTTGGATCAAGGATATTTGTTGCAACACCTGGTAATTCAGTTGGTACTTCAAAATCAAAGTATGGGATTTTCTTTGTTGGAACATTGTTAATTGAACCATTTAAGATAGCATCAATGATTCCACGTGTATCTTTAATTGAAATTCTCTTACCTGTTCCATTCCATCCTGTGTTTACAAGATAAGCTTTTGCACCTGATTTTTCCATTTTTCTAACAAGTTCATAAGCATATTTTGTTGGATGTAATTCAAGGAATGCTTGTCCAAAGCATGCTGAGAATGTTGGTGTAGGTTCTGTAATTCCTCTTTCAGTACCAGCAAGTTTTGCTGTGAAGCCACTTAAGAAATAATATTGTGTTTGCTCAGGAGTTAAAATTGAAACTGGAGGTAAGACACCAAAAGCATCTGCTGAAAGGAAAATAACATTTTTAGCTTCAGGGGCGCTTGAAATTGGTTTAACAATGTTTTCAATGTGGTTAATTGGGTATGAAACACGTGTATTTTCTGTAACTGATTTATCTGCAAAATCAATTTTTCCATTAGCATCTACTGTAACGTTTTCAAGCAATGCATCACGTCTAATAGCGTTATAAATATCTGGTTCTGATTCTTTATCAAGGTTAATGACTTTAGCATAGCAGCCACCTTCAAAATTGAAGACACCATTATCATCCCAGCCATGTTCATCATCACCGATTAACAATCTTTTTGGATCTGTTGATAATGTTGTTTTTCCAGTTCCTGATAAACCGAAGAAAATTGCAGTATTTTTACCTTCTAAATCAGTATTTGCACTACAGTGCATACTTGCGATACCTTTTAATGGTAAATAATAATTCATCATTGAGAAGATACCTTTTTTCATTTCGCCACCATACCAAGTATTGATAATAACTTGTTCTCTACTTGTGATGTTGAACATAACAGCTGTTTCAGAATTTAATCCAAGTTCTTTATAGTTTTCAACTTTTGCTTTTGAAGCGTTGTAAACGATAAAGTCAGGTTCAAAGTTTTCAAGTTCTTCATCAGTTGGTCTAATGAACATATTTTTAATAAAATGAGCTTGCCATGCAACTTCGACAATGAATCTGACAGCCATTCTTGTATCTTTATTTGCACCTGCAAAACCATCAACGACAAATAATCTTTTATTTGATAATTCATTTGTTGCGATTTTTTTGCATTCATTCCAAGCTTCTTGACTAGCTCTATGGTTATCATTTTTATATTCTGGACTTGTCCACCAAATTGTGTCTTTGCTGTTTTCATCTTCGACAATAAATTTGTCCTTAGGTGAACGACCTGTGTAAACGCCTGTCATAACGTTGACAGCGCCAAGTTCTGTTTCTTGTCCTTTTTCAAAACCTTCAAGTTCAGGTTTTGTTTCTTCTACAAATAATTCTTCATATGTTGGATTATAAACAATTTCCTTAACATTATGAATTCCATGTTCTTCTAAAAATTTAACTAATTTTTCTTTTTTCATTGAATTTATACCTCCGTAAGCCCCAAATTCTTACAATTATCATAATATATTATTTTTTGCAAAATTACCATTGAAATGATAATAGAAATTTCATAAATCATATATAAAAATATGCAAAATCTTTTTATTAGAAAATAAATTTCCAATCAAAAAATAAGCCCAAAAGTTGCTATAACTTTTGGGCTTATTCAAGTTTTGTGATTTATCTGTTTTTTTTAATTAATTTACCAACGATTTTTTGCTTGTTCAATAAAACCTAAAACATTGTTAAATTCTATGATTTTATCATCGATTTTGCATTTTCCAGAAAAATATCCATAAACCTGATGACAATTAGTTGAAATTACTATGTATCGATTTTCAGTATAATTATCATAAATTGGAGTAAATTTCATTTCGATAATATCGTCTTCATCTTTAATTTCCCAAGGTTCAAGGTAATTTTTATTGCCATTTTTTACTATTAATTTTTTAAGTTTATAGCCTTTATTATCATAAAAAATAGCATTTTCTGTAGCGTATTCAAGGTTTCCAAATCCATAGCCAATGTTTAAACCAAAAGGAATTCCATTTAGTTTTGTTGAAAAACTACCCCATACCCAATTATGAGAGTATGGCCATCTTCCACGGCCCCAATCAATTAAACCTGTACCATTTTCTATATTAAGTTGCAAATTATCACTTTTTATTGTGCCATTTACTTTATAAAAATTTTCTTTGTAATTTAAATAAAATTTCTTTTTAGAATCAAAAGCAGTTGCAATTACAAGTTTTTCATTCGCTTTTAAATTATCGAGATTTAATTCAATATTCAGTTTAGAATCTTGGTATTTAAGAATTCGAGATTCATCTTTTACTTCAAATTCAACAAAAGTTCCATTTTCATTAAATGAGATTTTGCTATTTTCTTCAGGATTTTGATCAAGTTTTAACTTTTTAAAAGGTAGCATCACGCCTGATGATATTTTTTCACGAGTCTTTAAATTAATAACTGTAGCAGAAATATTTGCAATATAACTTAAATGTCCAATTGTTAGTTGGATTGAATAATCTCCATAAATAATTTGATAAAAATTCCATTCTTTTAAGTTAATCGCATGTTTAAATATCTTTTCATTATTGTAATTAACGTTATATCTAAAATTATAACCATGAGCATTTAAATTATTTTTATCATCAAGAACATTTATTCCATCTTCAAGTTTATCATTTCTTGTAGGACGATCGTTTTTATCTTCTCTTATCCTTTTATAATATAAGCGAGATGCAAAGAATAAAGGAATAAAGGCAAATAATACTAAAATCGATGCAAATAAGAATAAATTTTCTTGTGGAACATCAATAATATGGTCGTAAACATCATAAATTGGTGTTTCTTGAGGAGTTAATTTAATTATTAAATTACCAATTAATGTTCCAATGAACATAGGAATTAATGTAAAGAAACAAACTCTAATTCCTTCAAATTGTCCTCTACATTGTTTAGGAAATAAGCTTCTTGTCCAAATCATGCAAGCTTGCATAATTAAAACATAGCCAAGTCCAATGAAAAATACACACAAGAATAAAGGAATATTTTTTAAAGAAAATAAACTTGCTAAATTTACACTTTCAGGCGATTTAATTAAAAAATATGTTAAAAGTAATCCAAAAGCATTGATAAAAAGACCAATAAATACTAAAAGTGGGGTTTTATTTTTATCAATTAATTTACTAAATGGGATAGTTAAAGCAACAGCTAAAAGTAAAGATATACCTTCAACAAGTCCCATATCACCTGCTGTAAATCCAATATCATAAATTAACCAGTTGCCCATGTGGACAAAATAAAAATTAAATGGGATAAAAAATAAACAAGCAACAAGGCACGATAAGAACATTTCTTTATTATCTTTATTGCCCTTTAAAGTTTTAAAGTTAAATGTTTGTGAAAATTGTCTAAAGAAAGTTCCGTCCTTATATGGTTCAACAGTTGGCGAATCTTTTAAGAAAAATAAAGATAGAATGCCAACAATAATAACAAATCCACCCATAACACCAAATAAAAGTTGGTAATTATCTAGCGCTGGATTGTAATTATCAGTACTTACAGTTGGATTACCAATATTTACTAAAATTCCACCAATTACTGTACCAACAACTGTACCAAAAACTGGTAAAGCAGCCAAAACTGCACCAATTTTACCTTTATTATCATCATTTGTATGATCGTTTAACCATGTATTGTAGCCACAATCATTTCCCATTGATCCAAAAAATGACATGACTGCATCAGTTAAAACAACTAAAAATGCACTAACAAGTAAAATTTGACCAACTTGAGATTGTCTAATAAATTCAGTTAAACCAAAAATTATTGTGGTAATACCCCAAATAATGTAACCAATGGAAATAAATTTCTTTCTTTTTCCAATTCGATCAGATAATGTCCCAAAAACGAAGGTAGAAATCGTTGTAACAAGAGCACTAACAATAACCATTGTTGTGACAATATTTACATCTCCACCAATTTTTGCATAAACGAAAGTGTTGAACCATTGATTTTCCATGTTCCAACATAATTGACCTGCGATTCCAATAAGCCAAACCAAATTCCAAAATAGCCAATTTGGCATCGAACCGACTTTTTTCTTAATTTTTTCCATATTTTATGAGAACTCCTCGCCCTTTCTTTTTTATTATATTACAAAATGTACTTTTTAACACGTTTAGTTTATTTTTTAGTATATGTAAAAATAAATAATTTAAAGTAATGTTTCCAAGTGATAAAATAAAGGAACTTATGGGAGAAATAGAAATTTTTTTATTGGTCTTTTTTTCGACCTTGTTTATTCTTATTTGTTTATTAACAGTATATTTTTTAATTTGCGTTAAACTCTCAAATTTTTTATCATATCCAAACAAATATGATAGAGAATATACACATAATTTAGACGTTGAAAAAGGTTTAATTCCTGCAGACATGTCTTTTTTAAAAAGAGAAACTTTAAATATCACTGCTCGTGATGGAACATTAATTAAAGGCGATTTTTCATATCATGAAAATCAAAAAGGTATCGTTATTTTAGCTCACGGCTACACTTGGACACGCGAAGGAGCACTAAAATATGGTCAATTTTTATATAATGATGGCTTTTCTATTTATATTTATGATGAAAGATTCCATGGAGAAAGTGATTTTAAATATGTAACAATGGGACATAACGAATCAATGGATGTTTGTGACATTGTAAATTATTTTAAAAATAAATATGGAAAAGACGTAATTATTGGTCTCCAAGGTGAAAGCATGGGCGCTGCTAGCGTTATGAATTCTTTAAAATATAATCCAGACGTAGATTTTGTTCTTGAAGATTGCGGTTATGCATCTTTAAAAGATCTTATTAAACACAAATTAAAGCAAATGAAACTTCCTTCTATATTATTAATAGGATGTAATTTAGTTCTAAAAATTAAATTTAAATACACATTTAAAGATGTTGAACCTATAAACAGCGTAAAAAATAGTAACGTTCCACTTTTAATAATGCACGGAAAAGATGACACACTTGTTCCTGTAACTCACGCTCTAGATATATACGAGGCAACAAAGAAACATTCTGAAATTCATATTTTCAATGATTCTGAACATGCAAAATCGTATGAAAACTACAAAAATGAATATGAAAAAATCGCAATCGATTTTATACATAGAATTTTAAAGGAACAATAATTTATGGAAGAAATTAGAAGAGAAGAAAAAGTAAAAACTTCTTCGGCCGTTTGGCTTGGTGCCGCAAATGCTGGCACTGGTTTACTTTGTGCTTTCGCTGAAGGTGCAGCATTTCAATACTTATTTGTTAACAAATTAGGCCTTGATGTCCGTCTAAACATGATTGTTTGGATTCTTTTTGGCGTTTGGAATGCAATTAATGATCCAATTTATGGTTTTTTAGCAGATAAAACTAAATCAAAACTAGGTCGTAGAATCCCATGGATTCGTTATGGCGCTCCAATAATGGCAATAATTTATGCACTTATTTGGATTTCTTTCCCTGGAACAGAAGGAAATCAAGTATTTTTATTCATTCAAGAATTATTAGGTCTTTTCCTTTTTGATATTTTATACACAGCAATTGCAAGTGCAATTTATGTTATGCCTTATGAAATGGCTGTCACAAATAAAGCAAGAAATAAAATATTTTTATTTAATATCCTTTTCTCCCTTATAAATTTTGGCGCCCCAATGGTTCTAAATTCACAACTTGATAAATTAATTGAATATCACTCAGATATTTTCCCATTAATTATGGCTGCTATGGGTATTGTTTGCGGAGCAATTGTCTTTGCTTCAACTTTCTTTTACAAAGAAAATAATTATGTTAAAGATGAAGAACAACCTAAATTTCTTGAAGGTTTAAAACTTTGCTTAAAAAATAAATCATTTTTACTTTATGAAGTTCTTTCTTGGACAGTAATTTTTGCTCAATCTGCTTTAATGGTTGGTTTAACTTATGTTTCAGGAATGTGGGCTATTGATGGAGCAAATAATGGCTGGCTTGGTGGAACATCCATTATAATTTTATACGGAATGCTTCTTTTAGGCGTCATTATTGGTATCATTTTCTTTGCATTAATGAGAGAAAAATTAGGTGCTAGAAATAACACAATAATCATGACTTTAATCATGGGACTAGGTTGTATAATTGGTGCATTTTTTGGAATGAATTTCTATATTTGTGCTCTAACTTTCTTCTGCTGTGGAATCGGACTCGCTGGAGGATTATACCTTGTTCCAATGATTGGTGGCGATGTTATGGATAAAGATGAAATCGATAATGGAAAAAGGAGAGAAGGCGTTTATGCTGGTATCAATTCATTAATTACAAAACCAGCTGGATCAATAGCCACTGCTCTTTTCCCATTAATGTTAACTAACCTCTACCACTTTGATGATTCAATTAAAAAAGAAGCAGTCGATGAAATTACAAACACAGTAACCCAAGTTATCGATTATGCTGCTCAACCACAAAGTGCTAAAGATGGTTTATTCTTATGTTGGTTTTTAATTACAGGAATTTTACTAATCCTATCTGCTGTTGCAATGTATTTCTATCCTCTTTATGGTGAAAAATGGAATGCACAAAAAGAAGAATTAGCAAAAATACACATGCAAAAAGAAGCAGAATATATAGCAAAAAAGCAATAAGTAATAATATCAAAAATTTCAGAAAATTCTTAAAAAGCCCTTGATTAGAAGGGTTTTTTAAACATTTTAAAGAAATTTTTGTCTATATTTTGTAGAGATAATATTAAAGATTGAAATTTCAATTAAAATCATTGATGATATTCTTTAGGAATTTTGATTAACGATGTCAGAAAATATATTTTTTCAAATATTTATTTCTCTTATTGCTGGAGTTGGTGCAGGACTTGGAACTGGCTTTGCAGGAATGAGTGCTGCCGCTGCTATTTCACCAATGCTTATTGTCTTTTTAGGAGTTGATCCATTTCAAGCTGTAGCAATTTCTTTAGCAAGCGATGTTATTGCAAGTGCAGTTAGTGCATACACATATGGAAAAAATAAAAACATAAACTTCAAGTATGGTTGGATATTGATGGTTACAGTTTTAATCTTCACTATTGTTGGAACATATGTTGCTTCACTCGTACCTTCAAAAACCATGGGATCTTTTTCTAGTATAATGACACTACTTTTAGGATTAAAATTTGTTATTAAACCAGTTATGAACACTAAAGAAAAAATGAATTCATTAAGTAAAAATAAAATGATTATTTTTTCAATCCTTGGTGGTATTCTTGTCGGATTTATTTGCGGATTTGTTGGAGCTGGAGGTGGAATGATGATGTTGTTGATACTAACTTCTGTTTTAGGGTACGAATTAAAAACTGCTGTTGGTACTAGTGTTTTCATCATGACTTTTACAGCATTAATCGGTGCAGGTAGTCATATTGCAATATCAGCTGAAGTACCAAATTTAGTTTTGCTTATAACATGTGTTATATCAACATTATTATTTGCACGAATTGCAGCAAAAATTGCAACTAAGGCACAACCAAAAACACTAAATAGAATTACTGGAATTGTATTAATCATTATAAGCATTGCAGTAATAACAATGTCGATTGTTCAAAAACTAATATAAATTAATAAAAATCTTTAAATAACTCAAAAACAAGATAATTTAGTAAATAATTTTATAATTTGATAAATCTTTTTTTCTTATTTCTTTACTGTTCAACTTTGGTTATAATAGTCAATTGTTGTAGGTAAAAATAATGTTAACTTGTTTTAAAGATAAAAATTTTTTAAAAAGATTTCTAAATATTAGTTTGCCTGTAATGATTTCAGCTTTTGTAACATTTTTAGTCACACTTGTTGATAACATTATGGTTGGTTCAGTTTCAAATGAAGCTGTGAGTGGTGTTTATGCTGCAAACGAAGTTACATTTGTATTTGAGATTGCTGGATTTGGAATTCTTGAAGGTGCAGGAATATTTTTACAACAATTCAATGGTATAAAAGATAATAATCACATGAAACACTGTTTCAATTATAAAATAATTTTTGCTCTATTATTTTTATTATGTTCTCTTCCAATTGTTTATACTCTTGGAAAAGAAATGATATATTTTTACTGCAACAAAGATACAAATAGTTCAATAATTTTAAAAGAAGGTACAGAT
>JAQXNS010000031.1 GCA_029098125.1 bacterium | reverse complement strand
TTATATGAATTACCATTGATTTTATAGTCAAATTCTTGTTTAATCATATAGAAATATTATAGAGAAATCTCTATAATATTGAAAGGTTAAAGGAAAGAGGAAAACTATGGAAACTATATTAGTAAGTGCTTGCTTGCTTGGCGATAACGTAAAATATGATGGAAAAAACAACTATGATCAAAGGATTGAAGCGTTAAAGGATAAATATGATATCGTACCAATCTGCCCTGAAGTTTTTGGTGGTTTAAAAACGCCTCGCACTCCTTCTGAAATTAAAAATGGCGATGTTATCGATAGAAATGGAAGAAATGTTACTGAATATTTCCAAAACGGCGCTCATAAAGTGCTAAATATCGTAAATTATATGCACGTTAAAAAGGCTGTTTTAATGGATCGTAGCCCATCTTGTGGTGTTCATCAAATCTATAACGGAAGATTTAACGGCACACTAATTAACGGACTTGGAGTTTGTGCAAAATTATTAAAACAAAACGGTGTTGAAATTTACACTATTGATGAAATTGATCAATTAATCAACGAGGATTAATAAAAAAATGAAAATAAGAAATTTAATTTATCAAATATCATTTACTTCTATTCTTAGCACTTTAGTTTTTATTGCAACTGTATTTATTTCGATACCTTATGCAGGTGGCGCAGGTTATTTTAATTTAAGTGATGCATTAATTCTTTTCTCTTGCGCTTATTTTGGACCAACTGTTGGTTTATTATCTGGAATTATCGGTTGTTCATTAGGTGACTTGTTCCTTGGTTATGCTTCTTGTATTCCTTTTACAATCTTTGCAAAAGGTATTGAAGCTGTAGCATTTATTTTCCTATTTTACTTTGTTAAAAATAGAAAATTCTTAAAATTATTTGCCTTTATAATCGCTCCACTATTCATGGTTTTAGGATATATTCCATATTATTTAATTTATGATGATGGTCAAGGAGCCTTAGCATTAATCGCTTCTTTATATGATATCGTTCAAGCAATTTCTGGCGCTTCGGTCGGTTTTATATTGTATCTAGCATTTGAAAGAATTAAACTACCATACGGTTACGAAAAAAATTTAATTTTTAGCAAGAAAAAGTAACACTTATTTAACAAAATATTGAATTTTGCTTCATTATGAGATAAAATAATGAAGTTTCAAGTGTCCCAGTAGCTCAACTGGATAGAGTATTTGGCTACGAACCAAAAGGTTACGGGTTCAAGTCCTGTCTGGGACGCCAAAAAGTTTATACCCCTATTGAAAAATAGGGTTTTATTTTGCGCTAAATAAGTGTCAAAAGGAAAACATCTTTGAAGATATGGTCTGAGGGTAAGACCTGAAAAAGAAATCCCAAATGAAATTGCTTGGCTAGTCCAAGCTTTTATTATTTTTACGGCAAAACTTGTTGAATTAACGAAACTATCAAAAGAATTTTACATTGCTACAAAAAATATAGTAAGCATTTATAGATTCAGCATTTTATGATAAATTAAATTTAATATTTTTTTGAGGTGCCCTATGAAAAAGACTCTTCCTAGCGTTTTATTATCTTTTGCACTAATCCTCACCGGATGCATATCTACGGTCGAAGAAGAAAATCAAGGCAGTGAAAATGATCCAACTCCAAGCGAACCAATCTATAAGGATTTTGAAAACGTCTTTTTTGATAGCAAAACTTTAATTTATGATGGTGAATCTCATATCTTAGACGAAGTTAGAGGCGCACCAGAAGGAACTCAAATAACATATACAGGAAGAGAAACTCATATTGACGCTGGTACATACACCGCTACCGCACTCTTAACTAAAGAAGGATATAACAATAAAACATTAACAGCTACTTTAAATATTAATAAAGCATCTTTTGAAAATATCACTTTTAGCGATGGAACTTTTGAATATGATGGTCAAGCTCATTCAATTTATGTAATTGGTGCGCCTTCTTTTGCCACTGTTACTTATTCAAATAATGAGCAAACTAATGTGGGCACTTATAAAGTTACTGCAACAATAAAAGCCGCTAACTATGAAACAATGGTTAAGGCTGCGACATTGCGTATCACAGGTAAACAAATAACTGGCATCACTTTTGAAGATAAAGAATTTCAATATGATGGAAATTCTCATTCTTTAGCGATCTCTGGAGAACTGCCAAGCGGAGTTTCTGTCACTTATTCAAATAATGGAAAAATTGATTCTGGCACTTATACTGTGAATGCAAAACTCTCTGGTGAAGGATACGAACCTCTTATATTGACAGCAACATTAACTATTAAGCCAATTGAATTGACTGATTCTGGTTATTTTTCTAGCAAAACCTATATTTATGATGGCCAAGATCATAGCATTTATGTTGAAAACGAGCCCTTAGGAGTTACCATTACTTACAAATGCTTAAATGCTAATGGAACAAACACATTTAAAAATATCGGTGTTTATGAAATAGAAGCAACAATTAAGTCTGATATTAATCATTTAAGTAAGAAATATGCAACTTTAACCATTATAAATCCAGCTACTTCAAGTATTGATTCATCCAAAACACCTCTTACTATTGATGAGAATTTGAAATGGGATCAACTTCATGATGCTTTAGAAAGTGGCAACTTTACTATGAAAGGCTTTACAGGAAGCTATGATGTTGAACATATTGATGATGTCGCTCCAAATAATCTATTTGATGATACTTTTGAAGGCCACACAAGCAATTATATATATGCTTCTGATGGAAAAGAAGCCTTCCAGCATTCATGGACATTAATTAATTCAGAACAGACAAATTATTATAATTATTATAAAGAAAATGGTAACGACATTATTCATCTTGAATTTGATGATGAATATAATCAAGGAACTACACTTAAATTTCCAAAACAAGCATTTAAAGAAACCATTACATATACTTATGCATCAGAAGCTTTTGCTTCTTTAACAAAAGGAGAAAGCGGAGAACTTTTAGCAGGAATTGACGAAGATGATTATTATAAGGATGTCGGAACTCCGTTTATTGATAATGGTATATTTACTGTTTTGATGGAACATCCTAGGACCATTAGTACTGGTTATAGATATTTCTATAGAATTGTCAAATTCTATAATATCGGTAACACTGCAGTTGATATCCCATCTAATTTTTTACCATCTAAAGATTATATTGATACAAAAATGGAAATTGATAAATTCTATCTTGGTGGAGTTAAATACGGAAGTGAAATGTTTAGCACTGCTTCTGATTATAATTATTATTATACGGCTCAGTTATATGTAAATTATCATCGCGCTATCTTTTTAAAGCCAGACACATATACCGTATTACCAAGAATTTACGATAAAGTTGTCAAGGCCATTATCTATACAAATTCTTACTATGCTTATAATAACAATCAATCCGGTTACAACTTCAGATTATATGTTGATAGTAACGGTGTTTATCAAGGTGAATACTCTGGCTATGAATCATTAACAAGGTTCGATATTGATAGTTTCATTGATAAAGGTGGAACCATTGAATATTATGATCAATGGAATGATTGATTCAACATTAAATTTTCATACTTTAATAAAATGAATCAACACATAGTGTAATGTCTTTGCAGCAAGACATTATGAAAGATTGAGATTAATAGTGATATTAGTCTCTTTTTTCTTCTTTTTTGTACATTTTCTTGACAGTTATCGATATGTTCGATGATAATAGAAGTGTCAAGAGGGATGGGAGACAATAAAAGACCACCCAATACGTCGGGCCAGAGACCTTAAACCTGTCCAATTCGTGGTAGCGCACCTTAAAACGCTTTTTTTATTTATTGACAAAACATCTTTTAAAGAAACTATTATAAATCGATTAATTGAGTCATCTAAAAAATTATCCTTTGATCAACAAAAAATTGTTATTTCTTCAGAAAATTTTTTCCTGAAAGTTGTAATTTTATTAAAAAAAGAATAGTTTTGTGGAAAACCAGCATTTTCAACAAACGTTTTCCTACAAAACTATTCTTCTGAATGCAATTAAGAAGTAAATATAAAAAATATTTAAATTCCTTTTTTAAACATATCAAAGAGTTCATCAAAATCTAATGATTTTAAATATGATGAAAAATCTTTTTCTTTTAACCGAAAGACTTCTCCTTCTTTTGAACTAATTATTTTACCTTCAAATTCATTAGAAACATATAAAAGAGCAAAATATCTAACATTATTTCCCCATGGCCAATCTTTAATTCCTACAAGTCTAGGATTTTTAATATCTAGCCCTGTCTCTTCTTTCATTTCTCTAATAATTGATTCTTCTAAAGTTTCGCCATCTTCAACATGACCACCAGGAAAAGATAAACCTGGCCAATCAGATTTTGTTCTATTAATAATTAGATATTCATCATCTTTATAGAGCATACACATGTTGCTCAAAATAACTTTTGTAATACGATTTTCACTCATTTTTAATCAATATAAGG
>JAQXNS010000030.1 GCA_029098125.1 bacterium | reverse complement strand
TACGGATTTAGAAATCTAGAAAATATGAAAGATCTTATTTATATTTCTTGTTCAGACTTATCAAAAAGAATTGTTCCAGCATTTGAAAAAATGAAAATAACCTAAAATTTAACCCACAAATTCTTTATATGGCTCAAAATTAATTTAATTAAATATAATCTCAACGCAAGCAAAAATTAACGATTGTTTTATCTTAAAACGATGTTCCAATAAATATTTCTTTGAATAATCAATAATTATCAAAATATCATTTATTGATATTCGTTTGCCTATAGATTTTAAAATCGCTTCATGCAAAAAAATCATAATCAAATAGAAATACGCTAAAAATATGAATTAATTCGTATTTTTAGATATATTATTCTTTTTTTATAATAATAAAAAATGTATGATTATAAAACGCAAGAGGGAACAAAATGAAATTAAATTTTAATATAAAGAATAATGAATTGATCAAAAACAATATAATTGAAAACCAAAAAGGTATGTTTATTATTTTATCTGGAATCACAATAATTGAAATAATAATGATAATAAGAGCTTTAATTGTTTTTGATTTTGCATATCCTAAACATTTAGCTTATTTCATTTCCTACATTTTATTACTTGTTCTTTCCCTTATTGGTTTTGCCATAATTTTAGTTCTAAGAAAAAATAAAAGCGAAAAAATAATTAATCTAGCATATTATTTCTCGAATATTTATACAATTTTTATCTGTACATGGGCATGTTTTATTTCATATTACGACATGAAAGATGGTAATTATCCTATTGTTTTTCTTACAGTTTTCATTAGTTTGCCATCTTTTTGCTTGCTCCGTCCAATGTTTTATTCAGCTATTATTATAATAGGAACAGCATTAATGTGCATTGTTCCACCTTTAACATTAGATAGAACATTTGAGCAAGGTTATTACATTAATATGATAATCTATGCGATTATTGCAATTTTACTGGTATATAAATTATTTGCTTTAACCAAAGAAAATAGCATTGCAAGAAACAAATTATTAGTTCAAAGTTATACTGATGAATTAACACAAGTTAAAAATAGACGTGCTCTTGATAAATATATAAGAGAAAATGTTTTAACTGAGCATGAAAACCGCCCAATTATTATTCTTTGCGACATTGATTGTTTTAAAATGATTAACGACACATATGGCCACACAGTTGGTGATTCTTGTTTAAAAATTATATCCGAAGAACTCGTACAAGAATTTGGATATGATTCAATTTACCGTTTTGGTGGCGATGAATTTGTAATATTTTCTAAAAATTCAATTGATGAAACTGCCAAATCACTTGTTAAAATAAACGAAATATTATTAGAAAAAATTAAAGATCAAAAGATTCAAATTTCTTCTGGAATTTATCAAATTAAAGAAGATGATAACGAATTGAATTTTTTCACAAAGGTTGATGAAGCACTATACAAAACTAAAAATGAAAACAAAGGCCAATACACAATTATTGATTAATATTTCGCAAAAACCCTGCAAAACCCCATTATTTTTGTTATAAACTGCTTTAGCCTAAAGCTAAAGCAGCTTATTTTTTTACTTAATTGGGACTTCAATTTCAGTCAAATATTCCTCTTCACTTTCTTTGTTCCAACAACCATCAATATAAAATTCACGGATATATCCGTTTATTTCATATCCACCATCTTCAATGAATTTAAGCAAGATTAGATATGAATCTCTTAAAGAACTATAGCTTCCTTTGTGATATAAAGACGCTACTTTTATTTCTTTTTCGTAACTAAACCTAATATTTTCATTTGAGTTTCCAATTTCCTCAACAGCTTCACTGTACCTAATTGTGATATCATTTTCCCTATATTCACCATCAAGATAAGTAATGTAGCAATATTCAGGTTTAGCACATTTTAAGTTAGGATTTAAAGATTTGCATTCTTCTCCTGCCTCTAAAACGAAATTAAAAATTTCACTGAAATCCTTAATTTTCCCTTCCTTATAATAAACGATTGTACTTGGGATTGTTTTAATAATTACTCTTTTTTCCCTATTTCCTCCATTCAAAAGATTGTTTATGAGGTTGAGTTCATTATTAGATTTTTCAATTTCTAGCAAAATATTTTTTCTTCTTTTTTGAAGAATAATTTCTAAATCTTCACCACTTTTGATTTCTTTTATATCGCTGATTGATAGACCAAGTTGTCTTAAACTGATGATTTTTGATAAATCATAAAGTTGAGAAGCTTCATAGTACCTGCATCCAGTATATGGATTAACAAATGTAGGTATGAGAAGGCCTTCTTTTTCATAATACCTTAATGTTTTAATTGTTGTTTTACTCGCTTTTGAAAAATCACCTATTCTATACATGAACTTCCTCATAATGTATAGTAAAATCTATCCTCTAAAAGGAGAGTCAAGAAGAGATTAATTTTTTAATTAAATTGAGTTAACAACACCTGAAAATAATATATTTTGATATGGGTCTTCTAATATATAAGCAAAAGAGCGATCCACTAAGAAAGTTTCATAGATAATATTTTCACCTCGTCCAGCTGATGTTGCATCCCCAGAAATAAATGTAACTGCAGCACCTTCAATACCTTTTTCATCAACATTCAACTTAGCTATATGTTTATAATCATTTACATAAAGTTTTGTATCTGAAATTTTTGATAAGTCGGCTAAATCTTTGTCCATACATTCTTTTATATTAAATGATTCTCTCATTAAATCTTTTATATCGTTGTCACTTTCAGCACTAAAAGATGGAAAGATGCATTTTGTAAAATATGAAACATTTTCATTGTTAACAGATGAATAATCATAGCTCCTGATTTCATTTATAATTTGATAATTATAAACATCTTTTAATTTTTGATTGATGTTAGGAACTACAAAATATAATCGATATCCACTTTCACTTTCATTATAAAATGCACGATATAGGTCTTTTTCGAGCGCTCTTCCAGTTTGATATTTGCCAACTATAAATTTCTTTTTTGTCGTTGAAAGATTGCTATTTAAAAAATCACATTCATTAAGAGTAAGATTTAAATCTAAATTTCCCCATGCAGTTTTTAGATAGAGGAGATTCATCAAAGCAATTTTGGCATATTCACTAATATTCAAATCTGGTTCTAAAAATTTATAGGTTTCATCGCTGATATATTTAGTTAAATCTTTGTTTGCTTGCTTATTATTTGTATAAAATTGTGCCTCATAAGAATCTGCAAAATAATAATTTGAAAAATTGTTTAAAGCTTCTTCTTTTGGATTAAATCCTTCATTAATCCAAAAAGAATTTAATAATTTTTCTCTTAATATGAGTTTATTATCATTACTACTATACTTTTCTTTATTTGATAATCGATATGAAAAAGAAGAAAAATTACGTAATTCATTTTCATTCATATTTAAAGCATCTAAAATTTCTTTTGCGGAATTATTATTTGCTGTTTCATAAAGCATACCAAGACTCATAAATACTGAATATGGAGAAATTGCTATATTTGTAACTCCATCATCAAATTTATTTAAATATGCTTCATTAAATTTTAATTCAAAAGAATCAGCTTTTTCTTTAGAAGCAAAATATTCTTCATTCAAAGAAGAAAGATTGTAAGAAAGATTTGTGCTCTTAGCTTTTAAAAGTCTTATAGCACTAGTTGAAGAACAAGAAGAGACTAAAAACAAGATACTTAAATAGGGTATGATTTTATTAAAATTTATCTTTAACATATTATATATATGTCTCCTTTTAATAAATAATATTATGATTGTTTGTTGATGGTGCTTTTATTTGAATATTGTTACTGCTAAAAGAAAAATAGCAATTATTTTTTAAATAGGTATGATCTCCTTTTTCTTCAAAACCATTAGCAAGCATCACTTCATTTACTTTTTCTTGAGGCGAATTAATGGTTAATCCATAAACAAAAACTTCAGGATCTGTAATTTCAATACTTGTTAAACAATATGCATCTATGCAATCTGGATATCCAGAATAAGTGTACAACACATAAATCTCAGGAAGAAGATACTCATTTTCCTCATTTCTTATTAATTCATATTTCGATCCAAGATACATATCTCCGCCAAACATTCCTGGAAAATACTTAAATTTTTCGGCCACATTTGCATTAATCTCTTCAGTAATCCACGCTTCAAGATTTGTATTTTCTGGTCGTTCTAAAAATTTTTTTTGTAAGAGTACAAGATGAAATACTGAACAAAATAGTTGAGAATAAGAGGGTTTTTGAGATTTTTTTAATTTTCATAAAGATTTTTTATGCTACTGTATTTTTGTACCATGTGTTTTCGTTATATGTTTTTGAAAGTAAGTAGGCATTTAATTCACTATCATTTACATTAACAGATTCCCCATTATAAACCCAATTATTTGGATCTTCAAAAATAACTGATTTAAGATTAGCGCAATCACGAAAAGCACTATATTCGATACAATTTATATTTTTGTTTATTACAAAAGTACTGATGCCTGTATTTTGAAAAACTTGAGACCTAAGAATAGTTAATCTATTACTTAAAGTTATATCAGAAAGCATAAAACAATAATTAAAGGTCCAACATCCCAGTTCTTCAACCGAATTAGACATATTAACAGAAGTTAAATTGGAACAACTATTAAAAGCACCATCTTCAATAGTTATGACAGAATCTGGTATATCTATAGATAGTAAAGAAGAGCTAACAAAACAACTATATTTAATAGTTTCAATTGTGTTTGGCAAAGAAATGCTCTTTAGCGAACAATATTCAAAAGCATTACGTCCTATTTCTGTAATAGAATCAGGAACGATAACACTATTAACGTTTTGACAATTTTTAAAAGCTTTATCGCCAATTTTTTTGACTGGTAAATCATTATAAGTTGAAGGAATAACGATATCTAAATTGTTTTCTTCACTAGAAAGGCCAAGCAAAGTATAATATGTTTCATCGTTTGATAGCATAAACAAGAATTTTGATTTTGCTAATGTTACTTCTTTTTTATAGTTACAATAAAGACAGCTAACTTCTTTTAATCCTTCTTCACTAAAAGATGGATTTTTAATAATCCTGTCATTACCCCATACATGGTTAACAACATCTATTTTTTCGCTACAATTTCTACATTGTCTCCAGTGACTATTATCGTCAATTTCATATGTATCCTTGAAATCATGTGCTCTTTTCTCAACAGTTTCAGTATATTCGTAACTACATTTACTGCAAGTATGATGAATTTCACCAGTTTGTGTACAAGATGCTTCTATCACTATTGTTGAATTTATACTATGTTTTTCTCTTTCATGAACAACGTGACAACGAGAACATTCACTCCAGTGTTCACTATCATCTGATTTAATAATTGAAAAATCATGACCAACTGGATCTTCAATATCAATTTTTTGCTCATTACATATTGTACATTTAAATACTGTTGTGTGTTTTGAAGTACATGTGCCCTCAACAACTTCATTTCCATCGTCCCAAACATGTTCGCTTGCGTCAAGTTTTTCATTACAACGTGCGCATGCATACCAGTGATTGTCTATATCATTTAATATATATTCAGTTTTAGCATGACCAATTGGATCAATTACTAAATTATTCATATCAGCAATTTCAGCTTTTCCTTCTGGCAACCAATAATTTTTCTCACAAGTTAAACAATGCCAATATTCTCTTTGACCTGCTTTTGTGCAAGTTGGTTCAACTTTTTTAAAATATTCTAAGTTATGACCATAATGGGAAATATATAAAACACTTAAATCAGTTACTTGAAATCTACATTCTTTGTCAGCGTAGACATTTTCACAACGTTTGCAGTAATAATATTCTTCATTTCCATCGTCTTCGCAAGTTGCTTCATGACGTTCAAAATGTTTTAAATCATGACCGAGTCTTTCTATACGTAGATCACTGGTATCAAGGATTTCAATTGTTCCATCTGGTGTCCAATAATATTTGCCACATTCAGAGCAAATGAAATGTTCTCTTTCTCCGTCTTCTTCACATGTTGGATCTAATCTTGGATAATGTGTCATTTTATGAGAATGTGATGGTCCATCGTTATTATCTGGTTTACCAATTGGATCATTATTATCATTAGGTTGATTGTTTTGAATATTATCATTATTTTCTTTATTTGATTCATTCTTTCTTCCACAACTAAATAAAGAAAAAGCGACTAATCCTAAAGCAAGTAATTTTTTATATTGTTTCATAAATTCCCCTTTATTGATTAAAATATCTACTAAATTATTCTAGCACAAATCATATTTAATGATAGTAAATGTAAAGATTTCCGCAAAAAGTAATACAAAATCTTATTTCGAAACTATTTCCGTGATTTAAAAATGTATAAATTAAAGCCAAAATTGCATCTAAAAAAGAAAGCCCAAGATAATTCTTGGAACTTTCTTAAAATTTTATTTTTTTATCTTTTTGTAACGTATTTATGAAGCGTGCTTCTAACAGCGCCTAAACCACTAAATAATTCTTTTACGTAATTTTCGATTAAATCGCCAAGTCCATATTCATATAAATCGACACCAAAAATATCTTTTCTAGTATATAAATTCTTTAAAATTGAGTAATCTTGATTGATTTTGCCTACTTCAAGTGGTTTAACAATTTCAGTTAATTCATTTAAAAGTGGATCAGGTGAAGGAATAAATTCATTTCCATTATCATCAATTCCTTTTAAATATCTAGCATATAATGCTAAAACCAACGGGATTAATATTAAATTTGATTTATCTAAACCTTTTTTCTCATAACCCTTTAAAGTTTCACCAAATCTAATTGCAAGTTTTTGGCTTGTATCCATCGCAATTCTTTGTGGAGCATCTGGCATGAATGGATTTGGAAGTCTTTTGTTAATAACTGATCCAATAAATTCATATGGATTTATAATTTTTGGATCTGTTACAACTGGCATTGCTTCGATGTAACCAATTTTTTGAATGAATCCTCGAATGTCTTCATCTTTCATTTCTTCACTAATCAAAGTATAGCCAAGTAAACATCCAGCAATTGACATGGCTGTATGAAGTGGATTAAGACAAGTTGTAACTTTCATTCTTTCAACATTATCAACTGTTTCTCTACTTGTATACAAAACTCCACCTTTTTCAAGCGGTACTCTGCCATTAACATAAGAGTCTTCGATAACCAAATATTCTGTTTCTTCAGCATTAACAAATGGTGCAGTAAATGAATGGCGAGGTGTTTCAATTGTTTTATTATCTACAAATCCATCTTTTTCAAGCATTTTTTGAACTAAAGGATGTGGACGAGGTGTTATTTTATCAATCATTGACCAAGGATAAGAAATTTTTCTTGGATCAGATACATAATCTAAAAATTCTTTTTCAACAAGTCCCTTTTCTACCCAATTTGATACATATGAAATAATTGCATTTTTAATTTTGTCGCCATTATGTGAGCAGTTATCCATACTTTGTAAAGTTAAAGGTGCACTATTAGCTTTAAATCTTTCATATAAAAGCACACTAATTTTGCCCATTGCAAATGATGCATCAAAACCTTTTTCAATATCACTTAAAGGTGCACCATATCCTTTTTCAGTAATTGTAAAAGTAACTTGAGCTAAACTTGGCGCTTTAAAAATTTCAACTAATCTATCCCAATCTTCTTTAAAAGATTTATCAGCTTTTAAACTTTCAGTAACTGAAGCGATAACTGTTTTTTCAATCTCGCCTGTTGATTTTAAACTAACAAGCAAAGATAAATTATCGTAAGGGCGATATGCTTCATCAATAATGTCATAATCAAATGATTCTGCAACAATAACACCCTTGTCATATTCATTTTTATTTAAAATTTCATTTAAAACTGCCGCTGGAAATGCTCTAAAAATATTTCCAGCTCCGAAATGAATCCAAGTTGGTTCTTTTTTTGTGTTTTCTCTTACTTTTTTGATGTCGTATCTTGGTAAATTGTAATTATGTTTAACAAATTCATCACGATTTTCATTGTTAATTACGTCAATAAGTTTCATTTTATTTTCCTTTTTCTTCATCTAACCTATCTAATAAATCTAAAACACCCAACATATATTGAATTCCAAGAGCTCTATCATATTTTCCATAGCCAGGACGGCATTTTCCAGGACCTTCTTCCCACAGTTGTCTCCCATGATCTGGTCTGATATATCCATCAAATCCACAATCATGATATGCTCTTAAAATTTCAATTATTCCGGTTTCACCACAACAATCTCTATGTGCAGCTTCAATAAAATCACCATTTGGGAAATGATGAATATTCCTAATATGTGCAAAAGCAATTCTAGAACAGTGTTTTCTAATAATTTCTGCGCAATTATTTTTAGGATTTGCATTTAAACTACCTGTGCAAAGAGTCAAACAATTGTATGGATTATCAACCATATTTAATAATTTTGCACAAGCGGCTTCATCAACCATCAATCTTGGTAAACCAAAAATATCCCATGGTGGATCATCCATATGAATAGCCATTTTAACATCGCATTCTTCACAAGTTGGCATAATTGCTTCTAAAAAATATTTTAGATTATCCCAAAGTTTCTCTTTAGAAACATCTTTATATGCTTTAAAAAGTTCATCAAGTTTAGCCATTCTTTCAGGTTCCCAACCAGGAAAGGTCATATTATATTTTTCTGTAAAAGACATAATATATTCGGCCATCGATTTATAATCACTCATAATTTTACTTTTTTCGTAAAATAGCGCGGTTGATCCATCACCAACTGGATGAAATAAATCAGTTCTAGTCCAATCAAAAACAGGCATAAAATTATAACAAATTACCTTTACACCATATTTTGCTAAATTTCTTATACAAATTTTGTAGTTTTCGATTAATGCATCGCGTGTTGGCTTGCCAATTTTTATATCATCATGAACATTAACTGACTCAACAACTTCTGCATCAAATCCATAAGAATGAATTTGATCAACAACTTCTTTGATTTCGTTTTCTTCCCAAATTTCACCAGGCATTTTTTTGTGCAAAGCCCAAACAATACTAGTGACACCAGGTATTTGTTTGATATCTTGCAAAGTTACAGGATCGTTTCCTGTACCATACCATCTCCAGCCCATTTTAATTGACATAGATTGACTCCTTTAATATGTGCTTTGATCAAATTAATGACCAAATAGCAAAATATAAATATGTTTCATTATAAGTGGTAATATTCAATACATGAAAAACCAATTATAATCATTTTAATAACGGTTACTCATTAATAATATCACACGTAGACTCGCTAGATAAGATATAAGTCTTTAAGTTAATTAACATCTTAATAATATTTTATATATTATTTGTTACTTATGCTATTTTTTTAAGTCGAGTAATTACATTTTTGAGAAATAAACTTCTTTGGCATTTATTGAAATGCTGAATTTAACTAGCATTACATTGTATTTTTTTAAAAATCTTGTTTCATATTATATATAAATATGTAAAGTAAATTTTCTGGAAATATCTCAAAAACCCTGCAGAACTCAACTATTTTTGTAAAAATCTAAAATAATTTGTAATTTTCTTTTTGGTCATATTAGGTTATAATTAATTCATGAAAAAATTTAATTATTTATTTTTAGCTATTTTTAGTATTTCTTTTTGCCTTGCATCTTGTTCAAAAACACCAGAAATTAATGATCCTTCAATCAATGAAGATGAAAACAAAAACGACAATGAAGACAATAGCGATGAAACATCAAATGAAAACGCTTCAGAGATTTCATTAGATTACGGAGACGATGATTTTAATGAGTTTTTCGCACCACAAAGCAACATCTCATTGACTTTAAATTTTACAAACCAGTCACTTTATAAACTTGCTAAATATGGTACAAGTAATGATTTTGAAAAAGAAGAAATGTACCATCCAGTTGATGTTGAATTAAAACTAAATGATAAAATTTTTACTTTTGATGAAGTTGGAGCAAGAATGAAAGGAAATACATCTCGCTACGATGGTTTCATCAATGAAAATGGCAACTTTACTGATAAAGAAAGAGTATGTCATTTCAAACTTGCATTTGATAAATCTTTTGAATCCTCTTCAGATAATGACTACTACTTCCACAATTATACGCAAGACGAACTTGATGCTAGAGACAAAAGAAGACTCTTTGGTATGAAAAAAATCGATTTGAAACGGAATAGAAATTACGATTCATCTTTTACAAAAGAATTATATTCACTATACGTATTTAGAGAAGAGAATGTAATTTCACAACATGCAAATTTAATAAATGTAACAATTAATACAGAAAATGATTCATTAACTAAACAATATTTAGCATATGAAGTCATTGATAAAACAATGATTAAATCTGTATTTAAAAATAAGAATGATCAAAAAGGTGATCTTTACAAGTGCACATACTCAAGTTCAGGTCCAGCCGATTTATCCACTTCTGATTCCAATAAAATTGGTGTTGAAAAATCTGGTTTTAAGCCAAGTTACGACTTAAAAACAAATGAAGATTCAAGTGATCACTCATCGTTAAAGACTTTTATTGACAAATTATCAAAAAGAAATATTCCAGCAGAAGAGATTAAAAAAGAATTTGATAACTATTTAGATGTAGATTATTTTTTACGCTTTGCAGCTATGAGCTGGGTTGTTGGCTCACCTGATGACTATCGAAACAACTATAATAATTACTATTTATATTTTGCAAGTGAATCAAATAAAGCTTATTTTATTCCATACGACAATGACAGAGTGTTTGGAATATTAAAAGATTGGCCAATTGATACTTCTTTACAAAAAATGTTTTCAGATAGACTTCAAGGAACAGCAACTTCAGATGGTTGCGGAAATCCATTGGTTAGAAGATTAATTTCACCTGGTAGTTCAACCCGTCCTATAATCGAAGAATATAAGAAGAAATACGAAAACTATGCAACAATGTATGCAAAAAAGTATCTAGATATACAAAAATACAAGGATTTTAACAATTCTTTTACTTTGCATAATGAAGACATCAGCGGCGGAAATGATAATATGTCATTTGAAAATTATGCAAAAAATAAACTATCTACTTTATAAAGCTAATCTTTTCTTTCAGCAAAATATCCAAAAATATATAAAATATCGATAATTAAGCCAGAAATACTGCTTGTAATTGCAGACCACTCGCTTGAAATTGCACTCATTGTTAAAATAAATACTAGTTGTAAAATCAATAATATTGCAAACGGTCCTACTAATTTAGACAACAAGTTTTTTCTATTTGAGTAACGAAACAAGCCTCCTAGACCAGCAAGAATGTATATTGCAAAAGTTAAAAAACCGATAATTGAGGATACAAAAATTATACCAGTATCAATGTTTTGATTTTCAAAGAAAAATTTAATTAATGAATAGCATGAATAAAAACCCATACAAATGAAAGCGGCACTTGATATTAAAAGTGCAATTTTTCCATATTTTTTAATTTTGCTTTCGTCTTCCCATTCGCCAAAAATGTCCTTTGAATGCTCTAAAACTAATGGTTTGTCTTCTCCTTTTTTATATATAGCAATTGAATTTACTCTATTTTTAATTTTTAGATTCAAAATTCTTTTTTCGCTAGGTTCTAAAAATAAAATTGTTACAGCTTCCCAAAGAAATACCCAAGCACTAATATCAATAATTTCTGCGATTATTTCACCCTGCAACCCATCTCCAAACCATGAATAATGTGAAGAAATAATCATGAAAAACAATAGCAAAATTCCGCTCATCACAAGCATAGTTGCAATTAACCATTTCCTTCTGTTGTCTTTTCTCGATGTAATTTGACCAAGTTCTAAAGTGTCATTAAAAGCCTCTAAAGTTTTTTGAGGCGATTGAGATAATTCTCCACCAACATCAAATTCAATATCGATTTTATAAACAAAAGGTATTGACTCAAAAATTGAATTAATTTTATTTAATAATTCATAATTAAACATTGAAGAATCATCTTTTCCAATGCTAGTTTCAAGCATTTCCTTATCTGACTCTAAATTAAATTTAACCGATACAAGTTTATTCTCTTCATCAACTTCATAATATTTATGAAGTATATCGATTTGTCTTTTATTAATCTTATAAATTTCTTTGTTATTATTTTTCATGTATTAATTATAAGAAAAAGAAAATAACTAGCAAATATTTTCTTCTAACTTATTCGCTAATTTTTGTAGATTTTTAAAAAAATAATGGGGTTCTGCAGGGTTTTTGAGATATTTTTTATTATATGAAAATTTTTTGTACAAATTAAAAACAAATTTCTAGAGTAAATTTAACTTAATAAATATATAATTAAGGAATGAAAGAAAAATACTTTAAGTACGTTAAAAATCATTATAAAAATAATTTTGAAAACAAGACATGTTTCTTAATTGGAGGAACAGGTGGAACAGGAAAAGCTCTAGCCACCTATATGTCGTTTTTAAAGATCAACTTGATTCTTGCTGTAAGAAATCTCGATGAAGCAGAAAAAATAAAGAACGAATTAACTAATAAATATCATAATAAAATTGAAATAATTAAATTTGATTTTTTAAATGATGAGATTCTAGAAGAAGCATATTTAAAAATTAAGGATAGAAAAATCGATTTTTTCTTCAATGATGCTGGAATATATCATCAAAAAATAAAATACATTGATGGAAAAGAGATTACAAATCTTGTCAATTTTATTAGACCAATTCAATTAATTACAAAACTTTCTAGGTTAGAAAATTTCAAAGAAACAAGATTTATAAATGTTGCGAGTATATCTTACAAGTTCGTTAAATCACAAACAGATGTTTCTAAGAAACCTTCAAAGATAAAAACTCTTCATTACGCCTTAAGTAAAAGAATGCTTGTCCTATCTTCGTTAATGTTCAAAAAAGAGGGTTTAAATATTGTATTGGCTCATCCAGGAATATCAACAACTAATTTATTTAACAAAAAGAACAATGCTTTTCCAAAAATATTCTATATTCTCATCGTCCCTTTGATGAAACTCATATTTATGAATCAAGAAAAGGCCGCATTGTCTTTACTAAATGCCATAAATGATGACTATAACTTAAATGAATGGAGCGGACCAAGGGGCTTTTTGCATTGTTGGGGTTATCCAAATAAGCAAAAATTTGATAAAAAAGTAATAAAAGATCTAAATAATCCACAAATCATCAAATTTATTGAAAACGAGGTAAAGTAATGAAGAAAGCATTAATTATCTATTTTACAGGCACTTATAATACAAGGTTTTTAGTTCAAGAATTTGCAAAAAGATTAGAAAAAAACGAATATAATGTGAATTTTACTGAAGTAAAAGAGGGAACTGAGGTTGTTCATTTAAACGATTACGACTTAATTACAATTTCATATCCAATTTATGCGTTTAATATTCCGTCTTTTTTCATGAAATATCTTAAAAAAATTAAGTATTTAAACAACAAAAAATATCTAATTTTAAAGCAAAGTGGAGAACCACTACCATTAAATAACGCATCCAGTAGAAAATTGATCAGAATTTTTAGAAAAAATAAAATAACAAACTATAGCGAATATCATTTTCTTCTTCCATATAATATTCACTTTCGTTTTGAAGATGAGTTTTCAAGAGAACTCCTTTACTCAAATGAGAAACTATTTGATATTGTTTTAGAGGAATTAAAACAAGGACTAAATACTCAAATAAAATCAAATATCTTTTATAATTTGAATGCATGGATGCTTTCAATTCAAGGAATTGGAGGAAAAATTAACAGTTTTTTATACAAAGTTGATGAAAACAAATGCATCAAATGCAATAAATGCGTCAAAATTTGTCCTGTTAACAACATATATATAAAGGATGGAAAAATTAAGTTCCACCACAAATGTCTAATGTGCATGCGCTGCTCAATGTATTGTCCAAAAGATGCATTTTCAATTGGTTTTATAAATTCTTGGAAAGTAAATGGACCATATAATCTAGAGAAAATGAACAACGAAAAATCCGAAAATGATCAATTTGTTATTAAACATAAAGATGAATTTTATAAAATTTATATAGAATACTTAGAAAAAATAAAAGAAAAGCACAAATATTATTTTAACAACTAAAGGTATTTTTCAAGTTCATCAAAAAGTAAATAATCTGCAGGTAAAAATTCCAAAATTTTAAAATCCTCTTTTTCGATGTATTTTGCATCCTCGTGTTCTTTTAATACAACATGATCAGATACTAAATCGCACAAAATCAGATGGATAGTTGCATGAAATTTAGGATAGTCGTATTCGACTGTTTTTATCAATTTAATTGGGGAAACATCAGCGTCAAGTTCTTCTTTTATCTCACGTTTTATACAATCAAAAATTGACTCATTCGATTCTAATTTCCCACCAGGAAACTCCCATTTACCCTTAAAATCTCCATAACCTCTTTTTGTAACAAAAACTTCACTATTTTTAATAATTGCAGCAGCACAAACAACTATACTTTTCATATCTCAAGCCTCCAAAATTATACTACTTTTTTAAATAAGTTTTATAATTATATAAAAAGGAGTTGTTATGGACGCAATTGAATGTATTTTAACAAGAAGAAGTATCAGAAAATTTTTAGATAAAGAGGTAGAACAAGAAAAAATAGAAAAAATAATTGAATGTGGCAAATTTGCACCTAGTGCATTAAATCGCCAAACATATCATTTTACAGTCATTAAGAATAAAGAATGGCTGTCTGACATCTCGAAATTTTTCAAAAAGAGAAGACTAAATCCTTTATATAATGTTACTTATGGAGCCCCAATACTCATCGTCGTTTCAGATAGCGATATACGTTTCGCCGAAAAAAATGCTTCTGCAGCAATTGAAAATATAATGTTAGCTGCTCATGCTTTAGGACTTGGCACATGTTGGATTAATCAATTATCTGACGACGATTTAAAAAATAACAAAGAATTTGTTAATTTTATTGAAAAGGCAGGTATCGATATAAAAAATAAAATTGTTGGTTCAGTTGCTCTTGGTTACTCTTCTGAAAAAGATACTGCTGCTAAACCAAGAAAAAATAATAATGTAAATTTTTATTAATTTTTACAAAAATAGTTGAGTTCTGCAGGGTTTTTGAGAAATTTTCAATAAAATTAATTAAAAATATTTGAGAAATTATGCACATTATCACTATAAGTCTCATCGGAAATAAAGTAAAAACTTCATATAGTTATTTTAATTTTGTTTAATATTATTTATAATATTAAGGTTGAAAGGTTATTTTTGTATGGAAAAATATGATGTAATTATTGTTGGCGCCGGACCTTGTGGAATTTACTCAGCATATGAATTAATTAAAAGCAAAAGAAATCTAAAAATTTTATTAGTCGACAAAGGCAGAGATATTTACCATAGAACTTGCCCTATTTTAGAAGGAAAAATTAAACAATGTCCTCAAGATATTTATGGAAATTCAGGATGCTTTCCTTCTTGTTCAATGACAAGCGGATTCGGAGGATGCGGAGCTTTTAGTGATGGAAAATTTAACATCACAAATGAATTTGGCGGCTGGATGCAAGAATATTTACCTAAAGAGACAGTTTTAGATCTAATCAAATATGTTGATAAAATCAATTTAGCACATGGAGCACCAGAAGAATTAACAAACCCAAATACAAAAGAAATTTTAGATATCGAAAGAAGAGGATTGGCAGTAGGATTAAAACTACTTAGAAGTGAAATTCGTCATTTGGGAACAGAAATTAACCTAAAAGTACTTCAATCAATATACGAAGAACTTAAAAAAGATGGCGTGCAAATGCAATTCTGTACAGAAATTAAAGATATTATTGAAGAAAATGGTGTAATTTCTGGCGTAATTGACCAAAAAGGTAATACCTACAACGCCAAATACGTACTTTTGAATGTTGGAAGACCAGGATCTAAATGGTTGTCAAAAACTTTGAGAAAACATAACATCAATGTTACAAATAATCGAGTTGATATTGGTGTTAGGGTTGAAACAAATGATGTTATCATGAGTGAAATAAATGAAAAACTCTATGAAGGTAAATTCATTTATAACACTAGCGTTGGAACAATAGTTAGAACTTTCTGTTCGAACCCAAGCGGCCACGTAGTTGTAGAAAATAATAATGGCATTATCACCGCAAATGGTCATGCTTTTAACTCAAGTGAACTTGGAAGCGAAAACACAAACTTCGCACTACTTGTTTCTCATACATTTACTGAACCTTTTAAAGATAGTAATGAGTACGCTGAAGAAGTTTCTTCATTAGCTAATAAATTGTCAAATGGAACTGTAATCGTTCAAAGATTTGGTGATTTAATTAACGGAAGACGTAGTACAGAAAAACGAATTGAAGAAGGATTTGTCACTCCAACTTTAAAAGAAGCTGTACCTGGCGATTTAGGACTTGTTTTACCTTACAAAACAATGCAATCAATTATCGAAATGATTAAAGCCTTAGATGCAATTACCCCTGGAATTGCAAACGATCACACACTTTTATATGGTGTTGAGGCTAAATTTTATAGTGATAGAATTGCTTGCTCAAATAATTTTGAAACTAAAATCAAGAATTTATACGTTGGCGGCGATGGCGCAGGAATCACACGTGGACTTGCACAAGCTGGGGCAAACGGAGTCTATGTTGCTCGAGATATTTTAAGAAAGGAGAATGAACTTGATTAAACCAGTTATTTTTTCAATCTTAAACAATCCTAATTGGACTGATTATTTGGATTTTGCCTTAAGCACTATCCTAGTTATATTTTTTAATTTATTTGTTCTTTACTTTATAAAACGTAGATTTGTTAATATTTCTAATGGGATTTTGTCAGTTTTATTCATAATTGGTTCACTTTTGGATTTAGCAAGTCTAAGAATCATCGCAGCAATATCAATTGGAATTATCACAATTATTTCAATGTTTACAAATTTAGCTGAAATTAGATCTTTATTAGCTAATAAATCATCGCAAAAAATTAATGATAAAGGTTTGAATAAGAAAAATAATGTTCCTGACAACCTTTATTCACACGAAGATTTATATAACACAATTGATGAAGCAACTAGATATTTAAGTAAACATAAAATAGGCGCAATTATGACTTTTGAAAGAAAAGACAATCTTCTTGAAATTTCAAAAAACGGAACTTTACTCGATGCACCTGTTACTTATGAACTTCTTGTAACAATTTTTTATCCAGGAACAAGACTTCACGATGGCGCAGTCGTTATCCGTGGCAACAAAATTTTAGCTGCTAGTGTTTATTACACTCCTACAACCAAACCATTGATTGGTAAATTTGGTTCAAGACATAGAGCAGCAATTGGAATAAGTGAAATTTGTGATGCCGTTACTGTTGTTGTGAGTGAAGAAACAGGAAAAATTTCTATTGCATACAATGGTGAAATTGAAAGCTACACCCCTGATGACTTTAGAAAAGCATTTGCAAATATCATGGCTCAAACAGATGTATTAAGCGTTGATTCAACAATTGGAGGAATGCCTGTTGAAGAATAACGAAAACACTTTCTACGCATATCTTTTGGAAGTTATTCGTGATTTAAAACTTAAAAAAGTATACGATTCTCTTTCATTAAATGATGATATTTTGGATGATTTATACCAAAAATCACTCAAAATCCTTGATAATTTTGAAAATTCTAACGAATTTAATCCAAATTTAAACACAACATTCATCATCAAAGTTTTGTTAAAAGTAAATGATGAAATATATTTAGTAAAAACGAGTTCTAAAAAATATGGCTTGATTACACTAAGTGCAAGTTTAAGTGAATCTTTTTACAATCAAATCGAATCTTACTTCATCAACGCAAAAATCGAAAATATTTCGAGAGAGCAAATATCACTTTTAGATAATATTCATATCAATTCTTTACTTAAGAATGATAAAATATTAAAGCATTTGGATTTATCCAAACCAGTGATTTATGGTATATATCAAGTAAGACTTGAAAAAATCGAAACATCTAATCACTTTAAAAAGTTTAACGAAGTCGAGAAAGATAAAATTAATGAATTAGATTTAGCTTTAATTCAATACTTGGAGGAATAAATATGTCGACACACATTAATGACAAAGCACACTTTGCCAAAACAGTATTAATGCCAGGCGATCCAAAAAGGGCAAAATGGATTGCAGAGAATTTTTTAGCTGACTATGAAGAAGTTAGCAATGTTAGGGGTATATTAGCATTCACAGGCCACACTCAAGAAGGAAAAGAAATTAGTGTTATGGCAAGCGGTATGGGTGTTCCATCAATTGGAATTTATTCTTATGAACTTTTTACATGTTATGGAGTTGAAAACATCATTAGAATTGGAACTTGTGGCGGATATCAAAAAGAATGCCATGTTGGTGATGTAATTATTGCAACAAGTGCATCAAGTAATTCAAATTATGCTTCCCACTATTCAAATAAAGGTGTCCATGTTGCTCCATGCAGTGATTTTTCACTCATGTTAAAAGCATATGAAAACGCATTAAAACTTAACATTCCTGTTCATGCTGGACCAATATTTAGTAGTGACATCTTCTATGATCCAGATCCTGAATTTTACAAAATTCCTATGGAACTTGGTATTTTAGGTGTTGAAATGGAAAGTTATGGCCTATTTTTAAACGCAATGAGACTAAAAAAGAAAGCACTTTGCTTATTAACAGTTAGCGACACATTTGTAAATAAAGAAGAAAAAGATATGACTCAAGAAGAAAGACAATCTTCATTAGTCAAAATGGTTACTTTAGCTTTATCACTTGCATAAAATTTTTATGATAGTATTTCCTCTTTTTATTGATTTTTTAAATTATAAAGAAAATCCAGTAGGATTTACTATTTTTATCTGCGCTTTAATATTCATTTTATTACTTTTATTATTTTTAATAATTTTTCCATTTGCAAAAAGACATTACAATTTCAAAAATTTCCAAAAAATATATTATAAGGAAATAAGAAAAATTGCTGAGATTAATGATTATTATTTAATAAATAATCTTGTAATTAAAAATAATAATCAGTTAATTTGTCGAATTGACCATGTTTTATTTGGTGATAAATACATTTATGTCATTAAGGATCGATATTATCGTGGTGCAATTAGCGGTAAAAAAGAAGATTCAACTTGGTTCTTCTATTCAAATCAGAAAAAACAATTTGAAATGGATAACCCAATGGCAATGAATGAAAAACGACTTGAAAAATTATCTCTTGTTACAAATATTGATAAATCATTCTTTATTTCAATCTTAGTAATTAATGATAATTGTGTTGTTAAAAACGCAAATGAATTAAATAAAAACAATAGTTTTATAGTATCAAAGAAAAATTTACGTAAATTAATTAAAAATATTGAAAAGCGTAACGTTAAAAACATGGATCAAAAGCAACTTGAATTTGCTGTTCAAGACATTTCACGACTCTATGGTAAAAACAAACAAAAAAATGACACTGGAGATGACATTTATTAATGAAAAATAAATTCAAACAAATTTATAAAACTTTTTATAACGACGCATGGTATACATTAAAATGCGCCATGATCATAAATCTAATTTTACTTGGAATCTATTTAATTTTTGCACTTTTACTTAACTATGTTGGTAGTTTTCAAGCACTAGATTTTTTATCTTATTTATTATTTTTAATCCTGCTTTCTTTAATTGCAGGCTTTATTGAACCTTTCATTTATAGCTATTTTGCTGTTTGTGGAGGACTTCACGGATCAAGAAGAGATGAATTAAAACTTTCTTCATTTTTAAAAACAACTAGAATTGGAAAACAAATTCCATTTAAAGGACAACTTAGAATTTGGAACACACTTCTATTTTCAATCATTATTTATTTCGGTATAACTGTAGTAACAAGTGGGATTTTAATGATACTTTCAACAGTTCCAGGAAGCGAACTTTACGCTATTTTTGAAGAACTAAATAACATCAATTATAATGACACAGTCTCATTTATTAATGGCATAAATACAGTAATGGAAAGTCACTATACTTACATCCGTTTTGTCGCATTATTTTCAAATTTCCCTGCTATTCTCGTCTCTTTTTATTATTTTATTCATAAAATTTCTGTTGGAACATTTAAATATTATATCGCTCCAACATTAAGAAATGCACCACCACAAGCTGTAAATATTGTTTTAAAAAGAACAATCAAAGAAAATAAATCATATTATAAAGGATACTATTTTATCCTCTTCCCACTAACAATTTTGTTTGTTACAACTTTCTCACTAACTTATTTTTTATTTGGTTTATTAAGTCCAAATTTATCAGTTGATATTGTAACTCTAACTTCAATCATTGTTACTTTGATTGTGATAATTCCTTTCATGCCACTTGTTTTCAATTATCATGAAATGATTCGCCCAAAATTTATGTCTAAAATCCTTGCAACTTTTATTCAAGGTGCTGAAAGCGAATTAGATGTTTATAAAAGAACAATGGAAAGATTTAATACTAACAGTGAAAATGACATTAAAGAATTCGAAAAAGCTTTAGATGCCATGAAAAAATCCTTATCTCATGATCAAGAAAATAATGATGAAGAAAATAAGAATGATAATAAAAAAGATTAAATATTATACAAAAGAACAAGACTCAAAAAGTCTTTTTCTTTTGTAGATAATAGCCATATAAATATGGTAAAATAATTGCCGTTCATTTATCCAGGCAATAAAAAAAGTCGAGTAACTCGACTTAATACACAACTGGAGCAAGTGACGGGAATCGAACCCGCATAACCACCTTGGCAAGGTGGTGTTCTACCACTGAACTACACCTGCGTGCTTGATTATTATATTATAGAAAACTGACTATTGTCAACAAGGAGTTTGTATGAATTTTAAAAAAGAATTAGCTGATTTAATTTTTCCTAACATAACTAAAACAATTCAAGATTTGGAAAACCAATATAAAGAAAGAAATTTAAAAGAAGGCGCTCGTGTTACTCGTTTTGCACCTTCACCAACTGGTTTTTTGCATACAGGAAGTTTGTTTACTTCAATGATTGCTTGTAAAACAGCTCATGACTCAAATGGTATTTTTTATACAAGACTTGAAGATACAGATACAAAAAGAGAAGTCGAAGGAAGCGATAAATTACTTTTAAAACAACTTCATGAATTTAACATTAACCCAGATGAAGGATATCTTGGTGACTCTGAAAAAGGTAATTATGGTCCATATGTTCAATCCAAAAGAAAAGAGATTTATGAAATTGTAATCAAAGATATGATTGCAAATGGTCTTGCTTATCCTTGTTTTATGAGTGAAAGTGATCTTGCTGAATTAAGAGAAAAACAAACAGCAAATAAAGAAATCACTGGTGTTTATGGAAAATATGCAATTTATAGAGATTTAGATCCTGAAACTGCTATTAAATATATAAAGGAAGGAAAACCTTTTGTTATTAGATTTAAAAGTCATGGCAACCACGAGAATAAAATAAAATGTCATGATGAAATTAGAGGTGATCTTGAACTCACAGAAAATGATCAAGACATTGTAATTTATAAAAGCGATGGTTTACCAACATATCACTTTGCTCATGTTTGCGATGATCATTTTATGCACACTACTATTGTTACTCGTGGAGAAGAATGGCTACCATCACTCCCAATACATTTAGATTTATTTAAAGCATTAGGATTCAAGGCACCAAAATATGCTCACTTACCAGTTATCATGAAAATGGATAACGGAACAAGAAGAAAATTATCAAAAAGAAAAGATATGGAAGCAAGCGTTGACTATTTCTTACAATCAGGATATGAACCACATGCTTTACTTGTCTATTTAATGACTATTGCTAACTCAAATTATGAAGATTACATTGTAAAAACTAAAGATTACAACATTGATAATTTCAAATTATCGTTCAAAAAAATGAGTTTAGATGGTGCATTATTCGATAATGACAAACTTAACTTCTACTCTAAAGAAATTTTAGGAAAAATGGATAAAAATGAAATTTCTAAAAAAGCATATGAATGGGCAAAAATCTATTCAAAAGAATTACAAGAATTTATTGAAAAAGACTACGATAAATTTGTTGAAATTATGAATATAGAAAGAGAAAAGAAAAACCCAAGAAAAGATTATGCTAAATATAGCGATATTTATCCAATAATCTCATTCTTTGATAATAAAGTTTATGATAAATCAATTAAAGAAACATCATTTGATTTAAATCCAAGAATTTCTAAAGATATAATCAAAAACTTCTTAATAGATTACTCAAAGTCAAATTACGCATTAGAATCTGATGAAAATTGTTGGTTTAATAATGTTAAAGAAGTCGCTTCAAAATATAATTTCTGCACAGACAACAAAATTTACAAACAAGATCCAACAATTTGGAACGGAAACATCAATGATGCATGTGAAATTCTAAGACTCGCATTCGTTCTAAGAAAAGTTACACCTAATTTATTCTCAATTATGAAAATTTTAGGTAATGAAGAATGTACAAGAAGAATTAATTTATTCATCGCAACTATATAAAAATGTTTATTTTTTAGGTGTATTTTTGTAAAATATACCTACTTGGTCTGTTGGAGAAGTGGCTTAACTCAGCGCCCTCTCAAGGCGCCATTCACGGGTTCGAATCCCGTACAGACTACCAACTTATAAACATAGGATCGATAAAATGTGTCGGTCCTTTTATTTTTACTTTGTGAGTTGTCTACAATTTGTAGACAACTGAAACGATTTATTTTATCATAACATTATGATAAAACATTCAATTAGGTATTTTTTAAATAAACCAATCCGTGCTGTATGGGATAGCAAATTAACAAAATGGTGGTATTCCGCCACTGATGTTGTTTTTGTGCTAACTGATTCCAAAAATCCAAGAATATATTGGAATGCTATTAAACGAAGAAATCCTGAGTTGAATACATTTTGTAGACAACTGAAATTATATGCTGATGATGGCAAGAAATATCTTACTGACGTAATTGATGAAACAGGAATCAAGAAACTGGGAAGAATTCTTAGAAGTAAGAATAATATAGAATTTGAAAAATGGTTAGACGGCTCACTTGATCCAATAGATGAGCAAAGTAAGAAAAAAGCCTATGACTTTTATAAAACAGAATTGATTGAAAAAGAGGAAATTGGAAAGACTATTGCTTTACAAAAGATACATGCTTACTTGTTTGAAGGGCTTTATCCATTCGCTGGTAAAATCAGAACTAAAACTATTTCTAAAGGCGGATTTACTTTTGCTAACGGAGACTTTTTACCACAGGTTTTGCAAGATATTAACAGGATGCCTGATAATACATTTGATGAAATAGTTGATAAATATATTGAAATGAATATTGCTCATCCATTTATGGAAGGCAATGGTAGATCAACTAGAATTTGGTTAGATTTACTTCTAAAGGACAGGCTCAAAAAGTGCATTGATTGGTCAAAAATTAATAAGGAAGATTATTTGTTGGCAATGAAAGCGAGCCCTGTTGATTCAAAACCTATTTTTAGTCTTCTCAAACAAGCTTTAATTAACGATATAAATAACAGAGATATTTTTATGAAAGGTATCGATTACTCTTATTATTACGAGGAGGAATAATAATAGAGAAAAAAGAAATGAAACCAATTTGCCCAAATGTATAATTTAAAACTTATTGCTATATCAAAAGGGTAATCACTAGACAAAACATTATTACGGGAGATTATTCATATCATGAAATATGAATGAAGAACCAGAATCTTTTGAAAAACATGTAACACCACTATGTCTTTATGGGTTTTATCGCTTAACTCTTACCGTATTTGTTCCTTCATATAAACTTGATGTTCAGTATTTAATCTCTTCATGTTTTATTTTTACAAAACTTATTTTTTTCTTCTTTTTATTCTTTCATAATCATTTCCTTTTATAAAAAATCATTACATATTTAAATGATTAATATGTATGAAATAGACATAATTTTCCAAAAATAGTTGAGTTATGCAGGTTTTTTAACTAAAGTGCAGGTAAAATATTTGAAAATAGGATGTATGCAAAACCTAAATAAATAAGCAATGAACATACATCAACAATGGTTGTAACAAATGGTGAACTTATTAAAGCAGGGTCTTTTTTAAGTGATGCAACAAGCATTGGAAGAGACGTGCCAACAAATTTTGCAACGATAATTCCAAGGAATAATGTGGTACTAACTAAAAGCGCAATCTCTAATCTAGCTAAAAATAATGGCCATCCAGATAAAACTTCATTAGCAATTTCATATCCATCAAACGAGATAATATTTAAATACATTTCTCCTAAAAACCAAATAGTCGAAAAAATGCAAACCATTAAACCAGTTAAAAAAGCAACACGAAGTTCTTTCCATAGAATTTTTAAATAGTCACGTGGTTCAAATTCTTGAACAGCAAGTCCACGAACTATAAGTGTCGTTGTTTGACCTCCTGCATTTCCTCCAGTATCCATTAAAACAGTGACAAAAGGTACAAGAATTGGCAAAGCACTAAGTGCATTTTCAAATTTTGATAGAATCATTGAAGAAAAAGTGCCTAAAATCAATAAAATCATCAACCAAGGTGCACATTTTAAAGCCATTTTTAATGTTTTTGTCTCTAAATATGAGTTTTCAAGAGGTGCAACACCAGCCATTTTTGACATATCTTCGGTTGCTTCTTGTTCAATAACGTCAACGATATCGTCAACAGTGATGAGACCAATAAGTCTATTTTCGTTGTTCAAAACTGCAATTGCATTTAAGTCGTATCTTTTCATCAAATTTGCAACTTCTTCTTGATCATCCATGACATTGGTTGTGACATAGTCCATATTCATGATGTCTGAAATTTTTTCATCACCGTTTGCAAAAATCAAATCGTCAAGATCAAGAGTTCCAACTAAATTTCTTCTATTATCAATAACAAAGATTGTATAAATTGTTTCTTTTGTTTTACCTTCTTTTCTAATCATATTGATAGCTTCATCAGCGCTAAGATTATCAAGCAAGGTCAAAAATTCAGTGGTCATAATTGAACCAGCTGTGTTATCTTTATAATTTAAAAGTCGATTAATGCTCTCTCTTCTTTCTTTTGGAACGTTTTTTAGTACTCTTGTGACAAGATTTGCTGGTAAATCCTCAAGATCATCAACAATATCATCTGCAAATTGACTTTCTAAAATCTTTGCAAGTTCGGCGTCGCTCATTGCAAGAATTAAATCTTCTTTGCTTTCGCTAGATAATTCAGTAAATAAATCAGCGGTGTATTCACTTTTTACAATTTTGAATATAAAAATTAGATATGAAATATCTTCAAAGTCATCACAAGCTTCTGCAATATCAATAGTTGGGACAACTTCAAAAATTTTACGTATTTCTTTTACGTTCTTTTCTTTTATTAATTGTTCTAATTTTTCAGTAGAAATTAATTCGTTTTCCATTTTATTCCTCCTATCATTTAAGGATTAAGAGAAATAAAATTTTGGCTTAACCCTTAAATAGTTTTTGCTATTTTAAAGTTCTTCGGTAGTTCTGAATGAATTGAATCTGAAGATGGGATAAAATAACACGAAAAATACTGGTTAAAACCGCAATTTAAAATTTTTAATGCTCTTTTTAAATTTGCATTAACATTAAACAGACTTAAAACAAATTTTTTAACACTAAAAATCATATTTTTACCTAAAAATATTTTACTAAATAAAGATCGGTAAAAACAACGAAAGTGAAAAAATTATAAAATATTTGTCAATAAATCAACTAATAATGGATAAATTAGAACACTGTATCCAACAAAATTTGGGTGAATTTCATTATAAAAGAAACCTTTTAATGATGATGCATCTAAACTTACATATGAACTTGCTGCAGGTTCATAATTTAATAGATCTAAATAGTTAATATCCCATTTTTGGATCAAATCTTGCATGATTCCGTCATTATAAGTTTTATATTTCGCTCTATATGCCCAACTATTAATTATTGGACAGCTAATAAATGTAATTTCTATATCAGGGTTTAACTCTCTTGCTCTTGCACAGATATATTCAATTGCACCAATGATTGTTGTTTTATCAAAAGATTCAGAGTCTTTAACATCTTCATCTTCTATATTTCCAAGTGAGATTCCTTTTCAAAAATCATTTGTTGATAATTGAACAATTAAAACATCATCATCTTCAATATATGAGTGACTTTTTGAGTTTTCAATTTTTGCATCCATTCTTTCAACATAGGAGTTTTTTAAACTATTTGAAACAGCTAGCGTTGTTCCACTTACAGTTTATTTATAGACTTTTGTTAATAAATAATGATCAGAAATCATATCAGCAAAGCTATATCCACCTGTACAATGTCCATAAAAGATTGAAGAACCAAGGAAAAATAGGCTTTTATCGTCTAAAACACTGATTTCATCAATGAATTTTTCTTTTTCATATGAATATGAAACTGAAATTTCTTCAAAGGAGCCTCTAAATAAATGTGCATCATTTGTTAACGAACCAACTGAATCTAAAAACAAATATTGTGAATTCGTTATACCAATTATTTGTGCTCTAAGCTCTTTTGATAAATTTAGTTCATCGCATTTATTAAAATTATTATCTTGGTTCACATTAAATGCGTTTAATTTGTATTCAGTATCATTTATATAAAAGGAAAATAATTCATTTTCATATTTTATCGAACAATCTATGTCTGTAAATTGTTGTATTGGCAAAGTGAAACCATAATTAAAAAATCTTAATTGCTTTTTGTTATTTGAAACGCCGATTGTAACTATTTTATTAGTAGAGTTAAAAGTAAAATAAATCTTATTTGAAGGGTCATCTGAATTAAAATATAAAATATAACCACTCTCAATTTTCGATTTTTTAAAAGAAATTTCCCACAAAGAAGACTCAAATAAAGTCAACGATATTTCGTTTTTGATTTTGCAAGAGCCTCCAGAAAAAGTATATTTCCCATCATTAAATTTAACGTTAGAATCATCATAAAGCGATTCTTCATTATTAGTTTGATTGAAAATTATTTGTTTTTTGGATACAACTTACTCGTTTGTTTCTTCGTTATTATTGCAACTTGAACAAACTGTTAATCCTAAAAACATAGAGGCGCATAATAGTAAATATTGTTTCATAATTATTTTATGGTTTATTTTTTATTGTTACAAAAATCAAGTAAATTCTAAAATATCATAATATAAAAATCTCAAAAACCCTGCAGAACTCAACTATTTTTGCAAAAATTCTTATTTTGAATTCCGATTTAGCATCAGCTTAATAATAGAAAGCTGCATTCTTTTTGGTAAGAGATTTAATAAAACTAAACCTGGGGTTCTATGCATTGAATAAGAAAGTTTTGGGTGTTTTTTCATTGATACTTTATAGATTTTATTTGCAAGTTTTTCTCTTGAAAGCGTTTTTCCAAAAAACTTTGAAACCAAGATGTGGAACATTTCTCCTTGCTTTTGAAATAGTTTTGTTGACTTTGAAAAAGCAAGCGCAGCATCAACTGAACTATGTGCAAGTTTAGTTTCAACTGCTCCAGGTCTAATAGTAATAACTTGTTGGTTTAATAAATTAAGTTCTTGTCTTAAAGTGTCAGCATAAGTTTCTAGAGCACTTTTTGAAATGTTGTACAAACCATTAAATGGCATTGGTGTGTATGTCGAAACTTCGCTTGTAACAATAATGATTTTTCCTTTTTCTTTCAGAAAGTTATAAAAAGTATGATTTACAAGCATTGTTCCTGTAAGATTTATATCAATAACTTTTTTAATTGTTTCAAAATCGGTTTCAACAAGGCTTGCAATCCTATGAATTCCTGCAATATCAATAATGAGATCTAATTCAATTTTGTTTTCTTCAAGGTAGTTTTTAACAATATTTAAAGAATCTTTATCACGAGTATCAGCAATAAAACCAACGACATTATCCATTTTTTCGCCATTTATTATATCTATTCCAACACAAAAATGACCCATTGAGGCATATTTTTTGATAACTGCTTCACCGATTCCATTAGCATATCCAGTAATTAAAACATTCATAAAATTCTCTATCGATTATAAAAAGATTTTATCAAAAAATGTAATTGAATTTAATAATCTATCTTTTAACCAATAATTTTCTTTGCATATTTTCTTAAACTTTCATCTTATACAAAGATGTAGCAGACCTTTTGACCTCGCGTTAATAATGTTCGATAAGTAAAATTGTATTTTATGAAACTTTTATAAACTAAAAATAGAAATTAGAAGCACACCAGCTGTCAAAAGTATTAATCCAAGTATATTTTTCTTGCTAATTTTCTCTTTAAGAAAAATTAAAGAGAACATAATTGTTAGAATTATTGATAATTTGATAATTGAATTAACTGCAACTGGATTTACATTTGGAATATTTAATGCTTCATATTCTAAAAGCCAAGCAGCACCTGTTGCTACTCCTGAAATGGTTAGAAATATCCAACCATTTCTATCAATTTTTGAAATTTCTTTGTAATCTTTTTTGATTAAAACTATAGTTGAAGCAAAAATAAAAACAACAATTGTTCTAAATAATGTGCCTAAATCGCTCTCAATATTTTTAAGTCCAATCTTTACAAAAAGTGAAACAAGAGAGGCAAAAATTGCAGAAAACACTGCAAAAACCAGGTATTTTTTATTTTCTACTTCTTCACTCTTCTTTTTTGTAATCATCAAAATTGTTCCTAAGCCCATTAAAATCATCGAAAGTATTAGCATGATTATGGTAAGAGCATTTCCGCCTCTTGTAGTGTCATCGAAAAAGAAAATCAAAAATAAAATACTTGTTAAAATGAAACTACATTTGTCGATTGAAGCAACTTTATTTACATCACCAATTTTTAATGCTTTGTAATAGAAAATCCAAGAAAGACCAGTTGCAATTCCTGAAAGAAATAAAAACAAATAGTTGTAAATATTTAATTGACTTATAAAGGCAAAACTACCACGAATCAAACATATGATAATCGAGAAAAAAATAACAATTACTGTTTTATATGCAGTTGCAAAATTTGAATTTACACTTTTTAAACCTATTTTTGCAAAAATAGAAGTAAGAGATGTAAAAACAGCTGCTAAAAGTGCTAACAAAAACCAATTCATACTTAAAATATTTTACTACTTCTTATTTACGGTGTTTAAAAAAATTGAATCCAAAAAAAGTTATTTTAAAAATAGTTATAAGGAAAAATCGAGATTATGTTTATTTAATTTAAACTTAAAAATTTTTTTATTAAATTACACTAAAAATTATCACCAAATAAAGCTAACTCTAGAACTACCTCCAAGCCTACTAACTGTACTTGATATATCATTTACCATCCCACGAGCATTTTCATTGTATGCACTATTTCTGTATGGCCCTTCCCATCCAACGAGTTTATCAAGTGTAATAGTTATAATAAATCTATTGTTAAAATCTCTACTTACATAAGCATCTACAACATTTACATATCCATTAGACATACCAACTATTGGATCTCTAACATCAGAAACACTAAGTAATTCTTCATCACTATTTGGATTTTGAGGTCTTCCATATCTTCTAACATTTGAATTGCTAGAAGAACTACTTAATCGAGAACCATTATTCGCTGTATTGCTTTGTTTCCTACCAAATATTGTTCTTATTCCATTAACAACTAAAGGACATCCAATTATCCAAAGAACTATCGATAATGGTAATATGCTAACCCATACAAATCCAAGGATAACTAAAAAGCACCTGCGCCTATGCTAATAATTCCTTTAAGTGAATCTTTAATTTTATTAGAAGTATTGTTATTATTACTCATGCTCCATTCACTCCGATATTTGTATTCTATATTAAAAATAATTTTTATGTTAAAAATGATGAAAAATTCATAAAAATTACGTAGGTGAATTGTAAGACTAAATGCAACGATATTAAGCTGAAAATGAATTGAAAATACGTAGGTGAATTGTGAGACTTATTGCAACGCTTACTATATATAAATAGATCGAAAATACGTAGGTGAATTGTAAGACTAAATGCAACGCTTTTGGATCAGCAAAAACTGCAGAATTTCCTAATAATTTATATTTATTGTGAACTTCTTTCTGTTTTTCTGATTATTTTTGATAGTCAAAATTATTCATAGAATTGACAAAAAACGATATTTTTTGTGAAAAACTGATAAAGAACATTATTTTGAGTAAATAATTTGACCCTTTGATGTTGCAATCTTTAAATATGAAAGTACAAATAATCTAGCGTTAACTCGACTCCAAATTATAATGTGAACCGTTGCATTTAACTTTACAATTATAGAATAGGGAAATTGGTGATTTTTGACTAAATCTAGGTCAACGAAAAATTGCATCAACTTCAAAAAAATTTAGACGAAAAAATTCCAAAATTCTTTAAAAATATAGTTGTTGAAATTGCATAATAACAACGATTTTATATTTTTAATTTGGGAAAAAAGAAACTAATATTTCTTAATCGCTTTATATATTTCAAGAATTGTTTCATCAGAAGGATTGATGTTTTGTAATTCAATTTTTCTATGATTTTCCTCATCTTTTGTTTTTAAAAGAATATCATAATCAAACAAAGCATTTAAAAATTTAGTTATAAAATAGGATGGTTTTTCAGAATAAATTCCATAACCTTCGATATTATTTAACATAAAAGTTGTAATTGTTTTGCTTTCTTTACCAGTCAAAAAGTTTGTAAGTGAAGTAAAAGTAAGCCTAAATTTAGGATATTTTTTAAATATTTCTGCTATTGCATTAAGTATCGTAATAACTTCGGCTTTAAATTCGCTACAAAAAACTTTTCCATCATTTAACTTTAAAATTTTATTTTTATCTTGGGTATAGTTAGTTGGAAGCATATAGTTCGTGCAATGACGAGTAGTGTAATTTGTGCAACCAAGCATTCTATCATATTGAGGGTTATCAATCTTTTTGACAATTAAATAACCATCATTGCACTCAGTGCACTTGCAAATGCTTAATTTAAATTTGTTGCCATTTAAGTCATTGGTCATAAACCCACAGACTTCTGGGTCGTTAGAGCAAATCCATAACTTTTTCGTGACATCCGAAATTTTTAAATTAGACGTTCTCTTTTGAAGCGGATATCCACAACATGGGCATACATATTTATTTTTCGTATCTTCTTGAGGATTTAATTCAGCGCCACGCAAAATCACATTTGTAAATTTCTTACTAATTTCTAGAATGAATTTTGATGGTCTTAATTGAGGAGTTATAATATAAACTCTGTTCTTTGTTCTATTTAATGCAACATAAAACAATCTTCTTTCCTCTTCAAAATCCATGGTTTCATCTTCTTTAATGACAAGTTTCATAATTGGATCATCTTCGATTTTTGATGGAAATCCTAAAACATCATCCTTACCATTAATAATAACAACATTATCTCTTCCTAAACCTTTAGAGGCATGTGCAGTCATAAAAGAAATATCAAGCTTAGGATATTTTTTTGAAATTATCTTGTTGTTTTTCATTTTAAAGAAATCTTCGAGTTTCGCAAGATTCTTGCCATCAAAATTGTATCTTCCAATAAGTAACACGCTACTTTCCATGCCACATTTTGCAACAATATCATCAAGTGATTTTTCAATTGCTTCACCTAATCTATAAAATGGACCGTGTTCTTGGTCATCTTTATCGTAAGAATCGTCATAACTCATTAAAATTACAGGATCTTTTATCGATTTATTAGATTTTAAATCTTTTTTAATTTGTTTTTGGTTTTCCATAACAAAACTGCCAGCAATATCGATAAGTTCTTGAGAATTTCGATAAGTTTTTGTGATTTTTAATACATTTGCATATCCCATTTTTTCTTCGAATTTAGTGAATAATTCAATTTGGGCACCACTAAACCTAAAAATGGATTGCCAATCATCGCCAACTGCAATGATTTTTGCCTTTGAAGCCTTCGACAATCTTTCACATAAATCAAATCTTTGTAAAGAAATATCCTGGTACTCATCAACGAAAATATAGTCATAGGGAAGTAAATCGCCTTCCGCAATTCTCTTATCAAGAACATTAGAGGCATTATTTATCATGTCCTCAAAATCAATTGCTTTTTCTTCTAGTCTACGTGCTTCATAAATTAAAAAACATCTTTTTGCGATTTCGACAAAAAGTTTTGTTCTTTCATCTTTAACACTGTAAAGCCATTCATCAAATTTTGTATCTGGATCAAAATTTGACACTTTAAATCTATTAATAAAATTACAAATTAATTGAATAAATTTTGTGAAATATTTATCTTCTGCTTTTTCAGCTAATCTACGATAAATTTGAACATTATCTTTTGCGTCAAACTTGATTCCTTCTTTTAAAAGAATTTCTTCAAGATGCGTAATAACATCTCTGCCATCATTATATTTAGAGAATGTATAAATTAATTTTGTTTTATGTTTTTTATGAAGTTTGACCTTGTCGTTAACGTGGCGTTTATATTCTTCAAGTTCCTCTTTGGTGAATCTACTATTTTTGCCACTTTCGCTAATGCCAAAATGCTCTAAATAAATTTCTTGGCCATTGTATTTAATCAAAAAATCAGGACAATAAGGTTTTGTGGTGTCTTCAAATCCGAATTGATAAACAGGCTCGTAGACATAATCTATTCCTTTTATATATAAGAAGTTAGCAATTCTACATTCATCAATACTTCTAACTCTTTCATCATTAATTGTGATTTTTTGTTTTGTTTGTTCTTTATGATATTCATCTAATAATTGTGTTATATCGCTTTTTAGAGTCGTGAAATCATTAGCAGATAATGTTTTCTTCAATAGTTGAGCATTACTACTTTCAAAAGGCATGTTTAAATATGAAGCAAAGAAAAGAAGAATTTTCTTAATAAAATATTCATCATCTAATTTACTTAGAAGATAATCTTTGATTACGTTATACATAAAACCCGGCTCAACAATTTTGTGCTGGATATTATCATTTTCTTTAATAATTGCATTTCCAATTGAATGAAATGTAGCGATATTAACAGGGATTTGTAAACGAGCAAAACGTTCTTTTAACTCTTCTGTGGCTTTTCTAGTGAAAGAAACAATTAAAACTCTATCTGGATTTATATTCTTTTTATCAACGAGATATTTAACTTTTGCCTCAATAGTTGTTGTTTTTCCAGCACCAGCCCCAGCAATAACTAAAGTATAGTCCTCGTCTGAAAGTACAACTCTTCTTTGTTCTTCATCAAGTTTAATATTTGGATCATCTTTTTCTAAAACAGAATCGAGATATTCCTTATCTATCTTTAAATGATTAAGAACATATTCATCATTATGTTTTTTAACTAAAGACTCTGTTTTGGTAAATTTATCCATCAAAAACTTGAGTTTTTTAAAGTCGACTTTATTTTGTTTGCACCATGCAGCTAAAACATTTTCTTTATCCATAAGAATCAACTTATCAAATGTTTCATTTAATTTTGTTGATTCAATTAGATATTCTTTTCGAGAAATGTAATCGTCTTTAGACAATAAAGAATCTAGAAAAAAGCTAAAACTTTCTAATTCTTTGTATTCTTGAACATCATTTCTAGTAAATAAACCCATACTCTTTATATTTTGCCACTTAATAATTTTTCCATAAAGAATTTGTTAAATCAAAATCTATAATAAACGAAATTTTTTCTGATAATTTAATAAATTTCAGTAAAAATATAAAAACTTTATCCGCAATAGTGCTAGGCCTTGCATAATTAAAATCATCGCAATTGATAGAAATAATTTTAAAAACAAATGGAGTTTTAATGATTTTTGACCATTTTTTCATGTTTTGCATTTTAGAACTGTTAAATAAATTGCTTATTGCATAAAAATTTCTTTAACGATTTCTATGCTTTCGGCAAAAACGGAGTGGACTGTTGATTCTGCCGTAATAGTTTATTTAGATTGTTTTACAAGATAACTTTATGTAGATAAAGATCAATCTAATAAATAATTTTTCTAAAGCGCTAAAATTAGAACATGGTTTATTTGGTTCATTGCTTTTTTCAATATTTCTATCAATTTACTTGCCTAAAATATCCGAGTTTTCTAAAGTCAGATTTTATTTTACTCGTACTTTTAATCAATAGAAAAATTATCAAATATTCATTATGTAAGCATATACGTTGATTACTTTTTATTTAATAAAATTTACACTTATGATAAAGTAAAGTTGCTCGTATATTTAGACCACAAGCGATATGAACTAGCTAATTAAGCAAAGTCGACCATACGCAAGTAAACTGAGATCAATGAATGTATGAACTATCACACTACGTGTTAGGGTGTGGTAATAGGGAAAGTATTGCCCAGTAATGATATGAACCTCTAAGATAAATGGCGACCATTAGGACACGGTCTTAGATGCAAGAAGATCATCACGCTCCCTACAATTATTATTTAATTGAGCATGTGGCCATCACAAGGATGATGTAACACCAGTAGTTACGGGACTTAGTCGATAACTACAAAAAGGTGTTTTCATTACGGTGATGGCTTTTATTATCTCCTTTTGAAGACACCGCTACTTTCTAAAGAAAGGAGGAATTAACATGTCTTTCAAAAACTACAATGGACCTGATAAGTACCATTTTAGAATTTACAAAAAAGGGAAATCTCACCCATTTATTGTTGTTGTAGTCGAAGAAAAAGAAATCGATGGAAAAATGTACATCTCCGGATATATGTTTACTCATTCCGTATTAAGAGTTCTGAGTAAACCGAACGACTACATAAAAATGGAAAAAAATCCTAATCCAAATGATGATGCCGATTCATTTTTGTGTATACGAAGAGTGACGCAAGTTGAAGCTAGCGCATTTTCGAAGCCTTATAACAATTGGCATTTATCAGAAAAAGATGAAAAAACCATTGATGAATTAGAGAACAAATATTTTTCTAAATAATCAAAAAAGATCCATTTTATGGCTTCAAAACCATAATTTATGGATCTTTTTTTATTTGCAGCTAGACGCTTCTCCTAAAAAGCAGGGTTTCCCACGAGGACTAGTCACTATCAACGGATTGCAACATAATTGGCTAGGATACCGTTAGAATCATTAGAATTGTATTAATAAATTAATACAAATTTGTCTCATGTAAGAGGGTTTAATACAATTTTAGCACACTTACCTTAAATCGTGTAATAATTGGCACCTTTTTAAGCAAATCGTGTAAAAATTAGCACCTTTTAGCACCCTTGAGAATAACGGTTTTGCAGTAATAAGTCC
>JAQXNS010000029.1 GCA_029098125.1 bacterium | reverse complement strand
AACAGGACATGCAGTCATGACAAACGGATACAATCTCAAAGCAAAACACATTATTCATGCTGTTGGACCTAGAGATCAAAACCCATATGATTTAAAGCATGCATTTTATAATGCATTAGTCATTGCTGATTCGAATAATTTAAAATCTATAGGAATGGTTCCAATTTCTGCAGGTATTTTTGGATTTCCAATAGACCAATGCGCCAGCATCGCACTTAAAGTAATAACTTCTTTTAAACCAAAATCTTTAAGCGAAGTTAGAATTTATTGTTATAGTCAAAATGAATATCAAGTATTTTTACAAGAATATGAAAAATATTTAAAAGCAAACAGCTAGAAATATTTTTTTGATTTAGATAAGTGAAATATATATGGAAAATAAGAAAATTACACAAAGCGAAATTAATAGAATTAGAGAAAAACTATTAATTGTTGACACATACGAGAGGAATGCCGGACATTATAAATGTCTAAACAGAGCTTTTGGTAGAATTAAAAATCTGTGGATTGTTTATATACCATTAATTATTATTTCGGTTGCTTTATTTATATCCACAATTGTCTTTTTTTGTTATGGTAATGAACTTATTGGAATGTGTAGTTTGTTTGCTTTTGTTTTTACTTTAGGCTTACTTATTCTATTAAAAATGACAAATGGCTTTGAGAAATTATGGATTAAACTTCAATTTCCTATTGATAATTCTGAAATAACCAAAGGGCGAGTTGAAGCTCTAAAAAAAGAGTTAAATGAAACTTTTATTCTTTACAAAATTTATGATGGTACCTTACAAGAAAAATTTAATCAATTAATTAATAGTTACGATATAACCGAAAAGTAATTTTGTATAAAAAATAAGATGCAAAAAAGTGTTAAATAAGTTTTTATTATCTCTTTATGAGTCATTGAAATAAATTTATTAATTGTATTTATCAAATAACTAAAATTAATGATTAATTATCTTAAAAATTTTGAACAACTTGTTAAATTTTTAAAAAAATAGTTGAGTTTTGCAGGGTTTTTGAGAAAAAATTGAAATTTTTACGTTCTATTTTAATAGTCATTGTAAATTTTTATGTTTAAGTTTTGAAAAAATCAGTGCAAAACTTTATATAACTTTTACAAATAATATATTTGTGCTAATATCACAATTTGATATCTTGCTTATTAAAAAAAGAGAGAGGAATATAAGGGGGAACCCTCTCTCTTCAATTATCATATTATTGATAAATCAATTGCAAATCAATAATAAACTCATAGTTTTTTATGTAAAATTTATACTTTTTTAATATCAGAAACTGATATTGTAATTTGCAAAGTTTTATATCAAGACATAATAATTAATTATTGTCAAGAAAAAACTGTTTTAAATGAGCAAAGTATTAAGTTATTTTAGACTAAATTTCCTAAAAAAACTTACTAATTTTTATTTTGGTGAATTAAAATAGTGCTAAAAAAGTGCTAAAATCAAAAAATCAATTAATTTTTGAAAACTGTACCATTTTTTGGTGCAATTTCTGTTTTCGTTTCTTATTAATATTGTCTTAATGTTAATTAATACCTTAAAAATATACAATATTTTTGCTGGCAAAAATGACGTTATTTTTCAAAAACTAACAATGTTTTTTGCCCTCTTTTTTGGAGGCTTTTTTAATTTGCAAATTTTTTATCTCGCTTTGTTAAATGCTAATCAAAGATATTGTTATCAAATCCTTGAATCAGCTGTAAGAGCTAAGATGCCTTCTTATAATGCTCCAAACGGCTTATCAGCTGCTGATATTAATGCTGTAAATAAAGCATTCACTTTTGAGCACCCTGAAATTTGTTATTTTCCAGGAATTGAAACTTCTATTTCAGGTAATTCAGTGAGATTAAGATATTTAAATTCTGATCAAGGCGCATTTGAAAGAAAAGTTGATGAAGTTTTTAATCAAATTAGAAGAAATCTAAAAGGAAAAACTGATGAATATTCAATTGTTAAAGAAATTTATGAATATATCACTTTAAATTACACTTACGATCACAAATTATTTGATGAATATAGAAACATCTGGAATGATGGAAAACAAGGATTTACTCCACCAACAAAAAGTGATAAATTGTAGGTGCCAGACATATATACAAAAGGATATAACATTGGTGATTCAACTGTTATTCGTTTGTCTGGTAGCAACGCAGTTGAATCACCAATGTTAGTTGCTACCAAAATGCCAAACAAAACACATACGCAAATCTATTTGCAATTTTTAAACGAGTATAAGCAGTTGACCGCTTATGAACTTTTAATTCTAAAAAAACTATTTGATGAACGTCTTAAATATTTTAATCACGAAAATGATTATTTAATATCTTATAGTGAATTACTAAAAGGCGGAGATTTAATAACAAATCGTTCTCTTCTTAATCCAGCCGAAATTTCTGTCAATGATGGAAAAGCAGTCAAAACTCATCTACTAAAAAACGCAAAAGTAAATTTTGAATTCGTCTATTAATTGTGCGATTTGATTATTACTGATGGTACTTTAAGAGCTATCGAAAATAATCTTAACATAAGTTATAAAACGGCTATTTTCCGGAGATTTAAAATTTTTGTAGCGATTGAAGACTATATAAAGCATCTAAAACTCAAAGATTTCGTATATTTTGATGAAATTTTTGTGAAATTGATAAATCCTGATTCTGATTATAAAAAAGAATGGGACGCTAAGAAAAAGGGTCATTCGAGTGCGTATTACGGAAAAGTTACAGTTGCGATTGGATGTGATTCAAACGGAACAGTAATATGCAAAAAATTTAGTGAGAGCGCTGCCACGCGCTCATTTTACAAATTTTATTATAAAGATGTCGTTGAACCAAAATCTACACTTATTTCTGATATGCATAGTGGAGCAAGTGAATTAATAGAACCATTAAATTTGTCAGATAATAGAGTTAAATCCGATTACAA
>JAQXNS010000028.1 GCA_029098125.1 bacterium | reverse complement strand
TTTCTTGTATTTTTGTAAGACAAGATGAATTTATGCCGAAAATTCCTTTTCCTTTTATATATATAGAGGAATTTTGTGAATAAATATTTCCTTTAACTTCTAAATCTTCTTTAATATTTTCAAAATTTGATAAATTAATTGAATTTTTATCACTAAATACAAAATCTAATGTAACATTTAAATCTGGTGATATATCTTTAGATGTCAAAATCGATCTTATTGTATCTTTTATTTGAATTGAAAAAGTTAAAGAAGAACTAGAAATTTTAGTAGCTAATATGTCTTTTTTTGCCTGCGAAAAGGATAGTTTGCTAAATTTTTTTAGTAGTAAAGAATCGTTTTCGATAGAATACAAAGCAACTTTAAAATTAATAAGAAAATATCTTTTATTTATTTCTAGGAAAACTTTATATTTGTTTCCTTGAATAAAGTATGAAAGCATTGAACATTTATTTTTATTAGTCATTTTTATTTTCCTCATCAATTGAAAAAAGTGTATTTAGAAGATCAAAACCCTTCTTAAAAGCTTCAGGTGATTTGATGTAAAATAGTGAAATTTTGCTACCATCGTTAAGTTCTATTTTGACTCTTGAAAAAGAAATAATTGTTGAAAAAATATTCTTTGGAATTTCAATATTTTTAATATCTTTGAAGTTATATTTTCTTGAAGTTTTCTCAAAAACCCTGCAGAACTCAACTATTTTTGTTGAAATTTGAATTTTTACTTGTTGTTTTGGAATCAAAAAATAATGAATTAAACAAGTTAAAGAAAACAAAAAAACAAGTGAAATTAGTATAAAAACTATAATCAAAAAAGGGTCTTGTCTAAGAATAATTCCACTTACTAAAGAGACACTTTGAATGATTAAACAAATGATAATGACAGGAACAAAAAGTCCAAGATAAATTCTATCTTTTTTAATAGATTCATTAATTACGTTTTCAATATCGTTGTTAATTTTTGAATTCATATAAATAAAATTATACATTTTTCTTTCTTAAATTTGTTAAAAGAGGCGAAAAAAATCAAAAAATGTAGGAATTATTCGAAAAACTTTATTTATTAATCGGTTTTAATAATGATATAATTTTAATGTATGGAAAAAGCGACAAGAAGTATTTTAGTTATTGAAGATGACAAAGCGACTCTAAATAAGATAAAAAATCAACTTAAAGAACTTAATTATAAAGTTGCGTGCGTAATGACAGCTCAAGAAGGCGTTGATTACTGCATTAAAAACATAGTTGATTTGATTTTACTTGATTTAGGTCTTCCTGATAAAGATGGAATGTATGTTATCGAAACAGTTAGATCATTTAATAATACACTTCCGATAATTGTTGTAAGTGGAAGAACGACAACTGAATCTAAAGTTCTTGCTCTTGATGCAGGCGCAAACGATTACATGACAAAACCATTTAGTATGGATGAGTTACTCGCAAGAATTAGAAAAGAACTTAGAAATACTTATACCGAAGAAAAACATTTGTTCATCAATGGTAATTTAACTATTGATTACGATGCAAAAACAATATTCGTTAATGGTGTTGAAGTTCATTTCACTAATTTCGAATTTAAAATTGTTACATTATTAGCAAATAATCTTGGAAAAACTCTTGCTTACGATTACATTATCAATCATGTTTGGGGCAAAGATGGCCAAGATCAAAATGGATTACGAGTCTTCATGGCTGGTATTAGAAAGAAAATTTCTAGAGATCCAAAATCCGCTAAATTAATTAGAACAGATATCGGTAGCGGATACAGAATGAACAAAATTAATTAAATAATTAATTTATTTATTAAATATAAGGGGCAAATTTTTGAAAAAAGGACAAAAATTTGCTTTTTATTTTTAAAAGAGTATATTTAAACATTAAATTATGAAAAACTTTAGTGGCCGAATACTTATCTTAATTGCTGTCATACTTGGTGTATGCTCTTTGTTTGCGGATTTAGGAATCACTATTTTTTACATTTGGACAAAATTTGAGATTGTTATCGCTGAATTGAGTGCACCAAATGCAATTTTTGATTATATTGGATTAGTAATTCATGTTTTTTCGATCCTATTTTTTATCATTACTCTCATTTTATGTATTAAAAATGTAATTTTAGCAAATAGCATGAAAAATAATCTTTACTTATCAATTATCTCTTTGTCAGTTGTAATTTTCTCTTATCTATTTAATATATTAGTCCCTGGAATCGTTTTATTTGATTCTGTACCATTTTTAACTTCATTATTTGCAATCAAAACAGTGGTAAATTTGATGCTAATGATTGGAAGTTTTTTAAATTATCGTAGAGATTGTAGAAATTAATTAACAAATTTCTTGCATTAAATTCAGTAAATATATAATATTATTTCGGTAATAATTTACCGATTTAGGATTTTATATGGGAACTTTATTAACAAAGAATCAATTAAGAAGATTACCAAATTATCTTCATCTATTAAAAAACTTAAAAACTAGTGGCATGAAATATATTAGTTGTCAAACTATTGCTGATTGTTTAGATCTAAATAAAGAACAAGTCAGAAAAGATATTGCCCTTATTTCATCAACTGATGGCGTACCAAATAAAGGTAGAGAAATTAGCACCTTAATTAATGACATAGAAACAATTTTAGGTTACAAAACCAATACAAACGCAGTTTTGATTGGTGCTGGTAGCTTAGGAACTGCACTTTGTTACTACAAAGGATTTGAAAACTATGGATTAAATATTGTTGCTGCTTTTGACAAATATCCATCAAATATTGGCAAAAAAGTTGGAAATGTACCTTTATTTAACATAAATGAACTTGATGCAAAGTTCTTAGCAGAGTTAAATGCTGAAATCGGTATTATATGTGTTCCAGATAAATTTGCTCAAGAAGTTGCTGATCAATTAATAAAATCAAAAATTCAAGCAATTTGGAATCTAGCACCAACAAAAATAAACGCGCCAAAAGATATTATTGTATTAGATAGTGACCTAGCTAGCGCTCTAGCTGTCTTATCACATGAATTATACTTAAAAAAACAAGAGGAGAAATAGTAAATGGAAAAAGTATTAGACCCAATCGCTGTAAAAGAAGTCAATGAATTAGTTCAAAAAGGCTTAGTTTGCCTTGATGAATTTAGAGGTTTAAGTCAAGAACAAGTTGATTATATCGTTGCAAAAGTTTCAACAAGCGTTTTAGACCACCACGAATATTTAGCTAGAATTGCTATTGAAGAGACAAAAAGAGGTGTTTTTGAAGATAAATGTACAAAAAACTTATTTGCATGTGAATACATTACAAATGCAATGAGACATTTAAAAACATGTGGAATTATTAGTGATGATCCAGTAAGTGGAATAACAGAAGTTGCTGATCCACTTGGTGTAATTTGTGGTGTAACCCCAGTTACAAATCCAACTTCAACTGTTATTTTTAAGAGCTTAATTTGTTTAAAAACAAGAAATCCAATTATTTTTGGTTTCCATCCAAACGCACAAAAATGTTGTGTTGAAACAGCAAAAATCATTGTTGAAGCTGCTGTAAAAGCTGGTGCACCAGCAAATTGTGTTCAATGGATTGAACATCCTTCACTCGACGCAACAACTGCATTAATGGAACATGAAGGTGTTGCTTGTATTTTAGCAACTGGTGGAAACGCTATGGTTAAAGCAGCTTATAGTTGTGGAAAACCAGCACTTGGTGTTGGAGCAGGAAATGTTCCAGCATATGTTGAAAAAACTGCAAATGTCGCTCAAGCAGCAAATGATATTTTAATGTCAAAAGCATTTGATAATGGCATGGTTTGCGCAAGTGAACAAGCAGCAATTATTGATAAAGAAATTTATGATGAATTTGTAAAAGATATTACCAAATATGGCGCATATCTTTGTAACGCTGAAGAAAAAGCAAAACTTGAAGCTTTAATGTTTAAACCAAATAAAGACGGAGTAGTTACTGGCGTTTTCCCAGGTGTTGTTGGACATCCAGCATGGGAAATTGCAGAATGGGCAGGTTTTTCAGTTCCAAAAGAGACACCAGCTTTATTAGTTGAATGTAATTCAGTTGGACCAGAAGAACCAATGACACGTGAAAAATTATCACCAGTCCTTGCTTTAATTAAATCAGAATCAACAGAAGACGGATTTAATAAAGCAGAAGCAATGGTCGAGTTCAATGGTCTTGGTCATAGTGCATGTATTCACACAAGTGATAAAAAGCTTGCTGATGACTTCGGCTTAAGAATGAAAGCTTGCAGAATTATTTGGAACTCACCAACTACTTTTGGCGGGATTGGCAATATTTATAACTCATTTTTACCTTCCATGACATTAGGTTGTGGATCTTATGGACATAATAGTGTTAGCGGAAATGTTAGCGCAGTCAATTTAATTAATGTTAAAAGAATTGGTAAAAGGAGAAATAATATGCAATGGTTCAAAATTCCAAGCAAAATTTATATTGAAAGAAATAGTATCCAATACTTAAGAGATTGCAAATACATCAATAAAGCATTTATTGTTACAGATAATTCAATGGTCAAACTAGGATTTTTACAAAAAATCATTGATCAACTTCAATTAAGAAGAAATAAAGTTGAAATTCAATTATTTACTGATGTTGAACCAGATCCAGATATTACAACAGTTAAAAAAGGTGCTGATTTAATGAAATCATTTGAACCAGATTGCATTATTGCTCTTGGTGGTGGCTCGGCAATGGATGCTGCAAAAGGTATGTGGCTTTTCTATGAACATCCAGAAGTTAATTTCGATGATTTAAAACAAAAATTCATGGATATTAGAAAAAGAGCATTCAAATATCCTGAACTTGGTAAAAAATCTAAATTAATATGTATCCCAACAACTAGTGGTACAGGTAGTGAAGTTACTCCATTTGCTGTTATTTCAGATAAAGCTAATGGTAAAAAATACCCATTAACTGACTACTCATTAACTCCAACTATTGCAATTGTTGATGCTGAATTTACAACAAATTTACCAGCTCAAGTCACAGCTGATACTGGTTTAGATGTTTTGACTCACGCTTTAGAAGCTTACGTCTCAATGCTTGCAACTGATTATACTGATGCACTTGCAATTCAAGCTATTCAAATGGTCTTCAAGTATTTACCACGTTGTGTTAAAAATGGACGAAATGATCTTGAAGCAAGAGAAAAAATGCATAATGCTTCAACAATGGCTGGTATGGCATTTGCAAATGCATTCCTTGGTATGAATCACTCAATGGCACACAAAATTGGTGGATACTTCCATGTTCCACACGGTAGAACAAATGCAATTTTATTGCCATTCACAATTATGTATAATGGACAAGTACCACAAAAATTAGGAACATGGCCAAAATATAATGTTTATGACGCTCATGAAAGATATGCAAACATTGCTCGTTTACTCGGTTTAAAATTCAAAACTGTCGAAGAAGGTGTTAGGGCTCTTGCTGATGCAGTATATGAATTAGGCCTTGAATGTGGTGAAAAAATGAGCTTCAAAGAACAAGGAATTGATGAAAAAGAATGGATGGATAATGCTGAAGAACTCGCTTATAGAGCATATGAAGATCAATGTACTCCAGCAAATCCAAGAATCCCACTTGTTAAAGATATGAAAGAAATTTTAATTCAATCTTATACAGGTTATAAAAAAGGTAAATCAAAGATTTAATTTCGGAGCACAATAGTTCACTAAATAGGTCGCAAATACTTGCTAATTTGCGACTTTTTGTTTAAATTATAGGTGCAAAAAGGAGACGTTATGCCAAAATTTGATACTAGAGTTCAACAGTTAAGATACACAGTTTTAAAAGAAATAATTAGACATATTGATAGACATGACTTAGAAGCATCTCTTTATGATATTCCAAAAACTGTTGTTCCAGGTCCAAAACCATCAATGCGTTGCTGTATTTATAAAGAAAGAGCAATCGTTGAAGAAAGAGTTGAAATTGCGACTCGTCACAGTATCAAAGATGATGAAAATATTATCAAAGTCATTCAAATTGCTTGTGATGAATGTCCACTTGGCGGATACACTGTAAGTGATGCATGCAGAGGATGCATTGCTCATAGATGTTCAGAAGCATGTCCAAAAAAATGTATTACATTTGATTCAAATTTACGTGCTCAGATTGATAAATCACAATGTGTTAATTGCGGAATGTGTGCAAAATCTTGTCCATATAGTGCGATTGAAAATAGAATTAGACCATGTGAAAAATCATGTGCACAAAAAGCAATTTCACCAAACCCAGAAACAAATTCTGCAATGATTAATGATGAAAAATGTATTCAATGTGGTCATTGCGTTTATATGTGCCCATTTGGAGCAATTGTTGACGTTTCATACATTAGAGAAATCTTAGATATGATTGAAAAGAGCGAAAATAATACAAAATATAAGGTATTTGCCGTTGTAGCTCCTTCAATTGGTGGTAATTTTGTTGAATATAAAAACGGACAAATCATCAGTGCATTAAAGAAAATTGGTTTTTATGACGTTGCAGAAGCTGCTTTAGGTGCAGATATTGTTGCTATTGAAGAAACTAAAGAACTTGTTGAAAGATCAAAATTAACTTCTTCATGTTGTCCTGCTTTTAAAGAATATATTAAAAAATTCTTCCCACAACTTACTCAATATATTTCAAGTTCACCATCTCCAATGACAGCAATTAGTAGAGTCATCAAAGAAAAATTCCCTGGTTCAAAAGTAGTCTTCATTGGACCATGTACTGCTAAAAAAGCTGAAATAAAAGACCCATTTGTCGCTCAATATGTCGATAATGCTATGACTTTTGAAGAATTACAAGCATTAATCGACGCTAGAGAAATTTCAGTTTCAGAACTTAGTGAAGATACTTATGGCGATTTTGGTGGTTCAGCATTTGGTAGAGGATTTGCAAAATGTGGTGGATTATCTAGCGCTGTAAACGAAGTATTAATTGAAACTGAAAGCGACTTTGTTGTTAAAGGAGTAGCTGTTGATGGCATGGATAACGTCAAAAAAGCTTTAATTTCATTCAAAAATCCAAAGAGTGAAATCAATTTTGTTGAAGGAATGGCTTGTGAGGGCGGCTGTATTGGTGGACCTTGCAATCTTCAACATCAAATTAGAAACAAAATGGCAGTTGATAAATATTCACAAAGTGCTGAAAAATCCATTAAAAGTAGTGTAAAGAAGGCAAAATAATGAAAGAATTTAGAGATTTAATTGCAAAAACAAAAGAAGAAGCAAATGTTTTTGTTTGTGGTGTACCATTTGACAAAAATGCTAGCGTAGGAAAAGGCGCTTCCGAAGCACCTAGAGTTTTAAGAGAATTAAGCTATGATTTACCACCTTTAGATATGATGGGAAATAATCTTACAAAAGTAAAAATTTTTGATTGTGGTGATTTCGATGCTTCAAATTTTGATGAATTACATCAAAATATAAGGGATAATTTCTTAAATAATGACGGTTTTCACATTATTTTAGGTGGAGATCACTCAATTGCTATCGCTAGTGAAAGAGCATTTCTTGATAAATGTAAAGAACATGGAACTACCCCTGTAATTATTCATATGGACGCCCATCCAGATATTTGTGATGTTTATGAGGGTTCAAAATATTCACATGCTTGTCCAATTTTTAGAGCTTTAGAATATGGATATGAAGATAAAAATGTTACATTAGTTGGAATTCGTGGTTTTGAAGCTCAAGAAATTGAAACTTTTAAAAAGCATCCACTTTTAGATGTCTTTAAATCTTATGATATTAAAAAAATGGGTGTTGAAGCTTTATTAACTTTACTTGTTGCAAAATATAGAAACCCAAAATATGAAGTATATTTTAGTTATGATATTGACGCAAACGACCCAGCATATGCACCTGGAACAGGCACTCCTGAAGCATTTGGATTATCAAATTTTGAGACTGTTGCAATTGCAACTGGACTAATTTCTAACTTGAATGTTACATGCATGGATTTAGTAGAAATTGCTCCTCCACTTGATGTAAATAACATCACTTCCTGGCTCGGTTTAAAGACAATTTATGAGGTCTTTAACGCACTCATAAAAAGTGAAAAACTAAAAAAATAGTTGAGTTCTGCAGGGTTTTTGAGATTTTTTAATGACTTGGGAAGAGATTTTCAATCAAATTAAAGACAAAAAATACTTCGTCGATTTATTAAAATTTATTGATGAAGAATATAAAAATAAAATCATTTTTCCTGAGAAGGAAAATATATTTAATGCTTTTAAATATACAAAATTTGATGATGTAAAAGTTGTAATTTTTGGACAAGATCCATACCCAAACCCAAAACAAGCTATGGGCTTGGCTTTTAGCGTGAAAGATGGAATCAAATTACCTCCAAGTTTAAAAAACATTTATAGAGAAATCATTGCTGAAACAAATTATGATGGGATGTTCCCAGTTTCAGGTGATTTAACATATCTAGCAAAACAAGGTGTTTTGCTTTTAAATTCAATTCTTACTGTTGAAGCAAATAAACCATTAAGTCATGACATCAAAGAATATGATTTGTTATTTAAAGATATTTTGAAATTCCTTGATGAAACAAATAATCCTATTGTTTTTATGCTTCGGGGAACAAAAGCTAAAAAATATAAAAAATATCTAAAAAATCCTAATCATTTAATAATAGAAACAAATCATCCATCTCCATTAAGTTCAAATCGTGGAGGTTGGTTTGGTTCAAATTGTTTTTTAAATGCTAATAAATTTTTAAAAGAACACAATTCTAAAGAAATTGAGTGGATTAATAAAGAAGAATTTCTTTTTTAGTCCCTAAATTTTAATATTATTTTCTAATTTTTCCTATTATACATGGATATAATATTGGATTTTTATTTTAACTATAAAAAGTTATAACATTCCTTGATTTAGTTGTGGCTAACATATAGAATAATTACGATTTTATGACTCCATTAATTGTTACTGTTATATCTTTATCTATTATCTTTGCTTCCACAACTCTTGGTAGCTCTTTAGTATTTCTTTTTAGAAATAAATATGGACCTAGAACTAGTGCAATAATTATGGGTTTAGCTAGTGGAATCATGATTTCTACATCATTTTTCGGCTTAATTTTACCTTCAATTGAAGAAAGCTCTAAAATTTATGGGGAAAATCTTGATCGGATGCCACCACTTGTTGGCTTTATTCTAGGTGCAATTTTCTTATTTTTACTTGATAAAATTGTTCCACATTTACATAAAAATGATAATGACAAGACAGAAGAAGGGCTAAAAAATAAATTCAAGGATGAAACAAAGTTTTTTCTTGCTGTTTTAATTCATAACATACCTGAAGGAATAGCAGTTGGTTTAGCTTGTGGCTTAGCTTTTCATACTGGAGACAGCGTACATATGATGGCCGCTTTAAGTCTTGCAATTGGTATTGCAATTCAAAATTTTCCAGAAGGCAGTGCAGTTTCAATCCCATTATTTGGTGAAGGAGTATCAAAAACAAAATCTTTCTTACTTGGTAGTTTAAGTGGGATCGTTGAACCACTTTTTGGAATATTAGCTATATTTTTAGCTAAATTTTTAACGGGTGCAACTCCATTTCTTCTTGCTTTTGCTGCTGGAGCAATGATTTATGTAACAATTGATGAATTGATTCCAGAATTTAAAAACTCAAATTTTGATCATTATGGGTTATGGGCGTTTGTGATTGGCTTTTCAATCATGATGTTGCTTGAGATGGTCATTTAATATGAAAAAATTTTTTAGCACAACTTCAATCAGTTATATTGCATTATTTATAGCTTTTTTAGCAATTTTAGGTGGAATTGCTATTCCAATTGGCCCTATTTCAATCACTTTAGGCAGTTTAGGTGTTTATTTAGTTAGTTCTTTACTATATACGCCTTATGCTGTTGTAACTATTGGGCTTTATATTTTAATGGGTGCACTTGGTTTACCTGTTTTTTCAAATTTTGAGGGTGGAATTGCAAAATTACTCGGACCAACAGGCGGTTATATTTTAGGCTTCCTTTTATGCGCTTTTATTGAAAGTTTTCTTATTAGCAAATTTAAGAATAAAAAATGGATTTTTCCAATTTCAATGCTTATTGGAACACTTGTAATTTATCTTTTTGGAACCCTCTGGTTTTTAGTTATTGCAAATGGAAAATATGATTTTTGGCAAATTTTAATGATTTGTGTTATACCTTTTATTCCTCTTGATTTAGTAAAAATCGTTATTGCAAGTTTAGTTGGAATGCGATTTAGAAAATACGTCGATAAAGAGCTTGATATAAACTAATTTGTTTTATTTTTACTTTATAAATATTATAATTCTTATGTCCGGAGCTTTATGACTAAGGCTGAGAGGAGTCTAGAGAAGACTCGACGGTACCTGATCCAGGTAATGCTGGCGGAGGCAACTTTTTTTATTGCTCCGCAAAGGAGGTTAAAGTATGAGTAAGGATCAAATTAAGCGTACAGTTTTATGCTTTTTGCCTCTTGTGTTTGCAATTGTGGGTATTTTATTTATGTTTGGTAACACACTTAGTTACACAATCAAATATGTACCAGATGGCGCACAAGAAGCAATAAAAGAAACTTTTTCGTTAAATCTTGTAAGTTTATTCTCTACAAGCGTTGGTTTACCATGGGTATACGCATTAATTTTAATTAGTATCTCACTTGGTGGAATTCTTCCTTTATTTTGTTTATTAAAGAAGGATAAAATCAACGACTACTTCGTTTATGGAAGCATTATTACTTCTTTAATAGCAATCTGTTTTTTATTCATGAGTAAAGAAATTTATTGCTCAACAGTTGCATATTCAATTGAAAATTTCAAAAGTGCAGAATTAGGTTGGGGCTCAGCTGTTGCAATTTTATGTTCAACTATTAGTGTATTTTCAGTTTTAGCATTAATTAATGAAAAAATTGGTCTTAATACGAAAAGTATTGCTGAAGATGCATTGTTAATTGCAGCCGCTTTTGTCTTAAACTTCATTAAAGTACCACTTGCTGCAACAGGTGGAAGTGTAAATCTTCAATTATTACCACTTTTCATAATCGCTTTAAGAAGAGGACCAGCTCATGCATTTGTTGCTTCTGGTTTAATTTATGGTTTATTAACATGTTTAACAGACGGTTATGGTTTTGCAACTTATCCATTTGATTACATTATTGGATTTGGATCAGCAGGTATTGTTGGTTTATTTAATGTAATTTTAAATAATGAAGAAAAACCACTTTGGTATCGCTATATTTTTGTTGTAATTGCTGCAATCGCTTCAACATGTGTTAGATTTATTGGTGGAATGGTTTCATCAATGGTTATTTATCAATATGGTTTTATTGCCGCTGCAGAATATAATGCACCATATATTTTCTTATCAGGTTTAGCTGCTTTAGCCGGATTTTTAGTTCTCTATCCAACTATTGTAAAATTAAATAAAGTTTTCCCTGTAAAGAATAAATAATTAGCTTGAAAAACATGATAATTGAGAGACCGTAACGGTCTCTTTTTTTGTCTG
>JAQXNS010000027.1 GCA_029098125.1 bacterium | reverse complement strand
TTAATGTGATATAGTGGTAGTAGCTCATTGTAGCTTTTAGAGGAGTAGACTGAACCTTGGTCTGTGTGAAGTGTGCTTAAAACCAACATTGCTAAATGTGTCTTTCGACAGGTCGAAAAAGTCAGCAGCATGAAATGCTTTTTTAGGATCGTTTGTCAGAATATCTGAGTCAATCAAAAGTGCATTAGACATATAAATTATGGTTTGCCATAATCCATTTTTATCAGCTAATGTCGCTTTGTTCTTATAAAGTAAATCGTAATTAGCTTTTAAAATAGGACCATAAAGAATGGTTAATATGAAACAGTTGTCTCCAAAAGTCATTCTTAGGAGCGCAATATCCCTCGATCTGATCGATTGTCATCGCCACGAGGTTTAAAACCTTTTATAAGAGTAAAAATAATGTTGCTTTGCTTCTTCAGCAAATTTTCAAAAGAATCATCAACTGTGTATATGGCTTTTAATTCGTTTACAAAAGGTGCAATTTTTTCTTTTGGAATGACTCCAAATGGTAAATCTTGAGAAAAAATGCCTTTTGAATATTTCTTAAAAAGATCATTCAACTCAAAAATGTTGCCAGTAACAGATTTCTTGGCTATTTTTTTGGAAGCATTAAATGAAGTTAATTCTTCTAAAGATTCCAAGAAGTTGTCTAAATCAAATTCATCTATATCAGACTTTGTTAATTTGTTGTTTGATTCATCTAGCGAAAGGAACCTAACCATATTCTTTGTTTTCGCCATTAATTCTTTTTCAAAAGCGGTCGTATCTAATCTTAACATCAGTGCAACGATATAGTTAGCAACGGTTTCTGATGAAAAAATCTGTGAAAAATCTGTTCCTTTAAAGTGATCATCTTTTTCGTCAAATTCCTCTGATTGAAAGAATGTTTGAAATACAGGATTGTTTATATTTTTAGAATATGGCAAATAACTAAATGGAACGATGGCATTAGGGTCTCTAAGAGTCTTTCTTTCTCTTGTCTTTGAATCTAATTCATATTTCGTATATTCGATTATGTAAAAATAAGGAATAATTGTTTTTCCTACGGAATATGCTCTTCCGCTTCTTTGCCAAGCTTGATTACCAGCTTGCAACGCTGAGCAAAACTCTATTGTGCAAATAAATGACTCTTTATCAGTTTCACTTACCCTTGATATAAAAGCATCCGGTGTCTCATCCAATAAGCCGCCATTATCTTTTAAACTATCTAAAATGTTTTCTTTCCATCTTTGTTTTGTCGATTTATCAAATCCTGGAACCAAAACAATTTCGGTCGCTTTTCCATCAATAGTTCCTTTTGCGACAACAGAAGATGCACTTAAAAAGGATAACTCTAAATTAACTTTAGCAATGGTGTTGGTTTTGATTAAATCGATAACCCTTATACATTCGATGATGTTATCACCGTATACTCTGAAAATCATAAAAAGATTATATCACTATGCAGTTTCAAAAAATACCTTTTTGGCTCCCTTTATATAACCTTCAATCTCTAACAAGTGACTTTTGTTATAGTGATTGATAAAATAATTGAGATGGAAAAAATCGTTTTAGATGAAGAAAGAGTTGTTGAATTAGTTACTAATTTCATATTGTCTAAACCAAGAGGTAATTGGCATAAAGAGAAAGCCCAAGTTGCTGATCTTCACGGACACGGCGTTGATATTAAGCTTGTTGGCGGAAAGAGAAACAGTGAATATTTTCTAGTTGAGTGTAAAGGCAAATCATATGCTAAAAGTGCTGAAAGTATAAATAAACAAACTAACTGGATGTTTGCCCTTGCTCAAATAATCAAAAGAATGGACACTAAGCGTGTTATTGAAAAGGGAAAACACAAAGGCGAACCCAATAGAGCCTATAAATATGGATTAGGCTTATGTGCCGAGAGTGCGAAAGTTGCTTTGGCAAGTATTCCAAAAAACATCGCTCAAGTTTTAAATCTGCACATATTCTCTGTTAATGACTATGGTGAAGTCATTCAATTTACACCTAGTAAGTTCGGCAAGAAATATGAAGATTCTAAGTTTTATCTTAATCCGCTAGGTACTTATTAACCTTATACATAATCTGAACGGCTCCATTAATTTGGAGTTTTTTAATATTTTTTAGACCAAAAGGCCAGTTTTGCGCAGAAGGTAGTGGAGGTACTATTCCATGAACAAAAAACAAATCTGGCAAAAAGTGCATGATCTAAAAGACAAAAAAGGCTTAGGTAGAAACGAAATAAGTAGATGATTAAACATCCCAAAAACTACAGTGTCGCGAATCCTTAAAGAAGAACCAAAAGAAACCTTTAAATGTAAAGAATGTGGCAAAGTGTTTGTTCCGAGCAAGTTTTATCCAAATCAGCAATTTTGTTGTGATCATTGCAGAAAGATTTATTGGAGAAAGAGATATAAAAGGTTTGGGCTAAATAAGAAGGTTGTACTTACTTGTCAACACTGCGGCCATCTCTTTTACGCCGATAGAAAAGCTGTTAAATATTGCTCAAGAAAATGCTATCTTGACGAAGTTTACGGACACTAAAAATTGAATTATTATTCAAGAAAAAAGGCTTTATTTTTGTTGACATACTATAGATAAATTTGGTGTATAATTAGAGCATCCATAAAGAGAGTGGCGAGGGACAAGCCCTATGAACCACCAGCAACTTACCTTTGGTAAAGGCAAAGTGCTAAAGCTTGTATGATGGGAACAATACACTCTAGATTATTTGCTCCTGTCATAACGATGGGAGCTTTTATTTCTCTTTGTGGCAAAAGACATCATAAGGAGGAAATAAAAATGTCTGAAATTATTGAATGTGTTGTCGACACAAAAAACAAAAAAGAAAGAGAAGAACTTATTAACTATGTCAGTCAAAAGGAACTATTCGTTTCTATGATTGATGATTACGACGGATTTGCCCTTGTTGGTATAAGAAAAGACGGACATATTGGTTATCTTGGAGTCATATGTGCGAAAGATTTAACTGAAAATCATAATTGGAAACATTTTCTTTCTGTAAAAGAGTTTATTGATTATCACGAAGGCAAATAATCATGGACGATAAAGAAAAAGAATGGGAACTCACCCCAAAAGTTGTCGCCCGTGTTACTGGGCAGAGATATCCAGAGGATATTTATTACAGAACGTACAAGAAATTGATTGCAAGATTCACTCTCAGCATGCCTGATGGTTAATTGATAAGCGTTCCAATTTATGAAGGCGAATCAGATAAAGAAAAACTAAATTCTTTTATTGATAACTGGTACAAAGTAACAAACGAAGATCCGAAGAAATTCGACCACTTTGATATTAAGGACAAATGTCCAAAATGCGGTGGGCCAATGAGATGCAAAATAGTGGGCAATCAAGCTATGATTTGGTGCTTAGACCGCAACTGCGGATATCAAGATATCGAAGAGAACCCAAAAGCTAGAGAAAGGGTTTATGAGAAGTTTGGTTTAAAAGTAAAATACGTTCACAAAACTGGTGGTGCTGTGATCTTCTCTAATAAGCCAATTAAAAAAATGGTTTCTGAATATTACGTCGTTTCTTTTGACGATCATCAAGGCAATTTAGGAATAGGAAACGAACTAGTTGATTTCCTAAAGAAAAACGGATTCAGATGTATGTCTGGATACTGGGGATGTCCTTGGTATTTTATAAGCATAAAAGAAAAAGCCTTCTATCCTGGAAGGCCTGGTGTTTCCTTTGGGAAAGCAATAGGTGATTCTTTTATCTCGTTTGATGAGTTTAAAACTATTTACTTTTCGATTGCGAACCGTTAATAATATAGGTGGTCCAAATTTTACTAAAGTGGTCCACAATTTCTGGAAGTGGTCCATTGTATCATTTCTGGACATCTTAGCCAAATTAATAGTATTCCGGAATTGAACATAGGTTCCGGTTTTTTTATTATAAATAAAAAGTTATGCCTATTTTGTAGGCATAAAAAATCTCAAGAATCGACAAAAAAGTTCGAACCTGAATTTTTTGACGCATTCAAAAATTCAAAATTATTTAATTATTTTCTCATTATTTATAATTTTGTTTAATACTTCATTATCAATTGCAACTCTTTCAAATTTATTATTAACCGAAAAACACTTAATTAATTCCGTTGGTAAAAATTCTCTATCCATTTTTAAATAGATTTGTTTTGTTTTTTTCTTTTTTAAGGCTTTAAAACCATCTTGTGCATAAATAGTAAGTAATTCTTTGATGAATTTTTTTGACATTGTGTGCATTAAATAATGTTCTTCACGATAAATGAAAAACTTTAAAGGCTCATCTTCTTTAAATCTTTTCCCTAAATATGTTTTACTTGCTGCAATCATATCGCAAACAAATTCTAAACAATATTGATAAGGAATTTTTCTAAGTATAAAATCGCCACAATATTCACTTAGCCAATATTCATAGTGATGTTTATTGTGATTTGTGTGATGTGTAAAAATGTTTGAATAAAGACCTTCAGCTCTTCTTTCGTTTACTATTGGTGAATAATGTCCATTATAATATTTTGCACTTGGAATAAATTCACTAAAAGAAAATTTTGATAAATCATGAACTATTCCTTGTAATGGAATGCCTAAATGAAAGGAATTTATTAATACATAATGCTTGTGTTTTAAGACTACTTTTAGATGTTTAAAAAAATGATATTTCATAGTTTTCATTATACTATTATTTCTGAAAAAGTGTCTAAAAACCCACTATTTTTTAAAAATCTACAATGAGTATAATCAAAAATAATTTAATTAAAAACTATATTCATATATAATATGAATATGACTTATGATCGAATTGTTTATCTATTAGATGTAATAGTCGTAGCAACTATAATTTTTTTCTTGGGTTTTCTTTGGTACTATCTAAGTTATTTTGTTATTGCTACAAAAAAAGATAAAAAATTTCCTAAAGCAACAAAATATGCAAAATTTGCTATTTTAATTCCTGCAAGAAATGAGTCAAAAGTTATTCGAAATATTTTAAAATCTTTCAAAGATATGAAATATCCTCGTGAGTTTTTTGATGTTTTTGTTATTACTGAAACTGAAGATGATCCAACTAATAAAATTACTGATGAAGCTGGATTTATTCATGTTGTTAGAAAAGATTTAAATGGCAGAAGAACAAAAGGTTTTGCCCTTGATGATTGCTATAAATATATTAAAGAAAAGGGCTTAGTCTACGATGCATATATGATCTTTGATGCCGATAATATAGTTTCTGATGATTATTTAGATTTAATGAATGATGTTTATCAACAAGGTTATCAAGTTGGTGTTGGATATAGAAGTTTTACAAACGCTACAAAAAATTGGATTTGCGCTTGTAGTGGAACATTATTTTCTTTTATGAATCAATTTACATCAAAAGGAAGAAGTGTTCTTTTTAAAAAAGCTACTTTATCAGGTACTGGATATTTTTTAGATGCTAGAATTGTCGATGAATGTGGTGGTTGGATCCGGAATGGAATGACTGAAGATGTTCAACTTACAACTTATTGTTATTATCATAATATAAAAATGTATTATTATCCTTTTGCGAAATATTATGATGAGCAAGCTGAGAGTTTTAAAATTTTAAATAAACAACATGTCAGATGGGTTTGGGGATTTTTTGCTTCACGTAAAACATTTAAGGATCAAAATATTGGAAAAGTTTATCCACCAGAAAGCAAAGTTAAAAGATTTTTCTCAATTCTTGAATACTCTTTATCGATTTATCCTTTTGTTGTTTTGACAATTGTAATTTTAATAGTTTGCATAATATCTTTTGGATTTGCAATTGGAGCTTCTGTTCTTAATCAACCTGAAAGCGGATGGCTTTTTGCTCATTCAATATTCCAATTTATACTTTTATATATGATTTTCATGTTTACAAGTGCCTTCGTCCTTGGAATTGATAATAAAAATCTAAAATTTAGTGTTGGAAAATCAATTGTTATTGTTTTAACTTATATGTTTTTCTTCTCTTCTTTCCTCATTGCTTTTTTTAGAGGTTTGTTTAACAAAAAGCTAAGATCTTCATGGGGTAGAATAGAACATAATGGTCAAATTATCGATAAACAAGCTGTCGAGGTTAAAGATGATAAAAAAAGATAAGAAGAAATATGAAAAAGGACATACTTTTTATTATTCTGATCCGTTAAATGATGATTTTGAAGAGAACACATTAAAAAGAGTTGATCTTCCTAAAGATTTTAAATACTTAAATAAGAATGTTTTTGCTCGTTTTTTATCATTTTTAATCTATTATGGATTATGTAAAACCATTCTTGGCTCAATAACTTTTTTTAGAGGTACTAAAGTAGTTGGAAAAGAAAAGTTAAAGAAATTAAAAAAAGAAGGTGCATTTGTTTATTCAAACCATACTTCATTTTTTGATGTTTTTGATAAACAATGTTTAGCTCTTGGTGCAAAAAGATGCGACATCCTTGGTTATACTGATGCGTTGTCACTTCCATGGTTTATTAGAAAAATCTGTTTACTTATTGGCTATGTTCCTCTTCCAACATCGATAAAAGATTACAAAAAGTTTGATGAATATCTACAAGTTAGAATAAAAGAAGAAAAAAAGTGGTTAATTATTTATCCTGAAGCACATATTTGGCCACTTTATACAGGTTTAAGAGAATTTCCATCTGTGTCTTTTAAATATCCAGCTAAATTTTCTTTGCCTGTCGTCCCAATCTGTACATGTTATAGAAAAGTTCGCGGTTTTAAAAAACCTAAACCAACATTATTTATTCTTGATCCAATTTATCCAAAAAAAGAACTTTCTATAAACGAAAATAAAGAATATTTAAGAGATGAATGTTTCAAAAACATGAAAAAATGTATTGAAGAGAATTCAACTTACGCTTATTATAATTACATTTATAAGGAAAAAGAAAATGATAAGTAGATACAAAAGTAAATATAAAATAAACAAAATATTCTATTCTCGACTTGCCATTTATATTATATTGACACTTTTACTTTTGTATTTATTAATTACAGGCATAATATCTTTTGCATACGCAACTGGTTTAGATTTAGAAAGATTGCCAGAGGACGTTTGTGTTCAAACAAGCGAAAATTTTAATGGATTTTTCTGCTTCTTTTCATCTTCAAAAGACACGTCATTTTATTATATGACTATTTATGGCCCACTAGTTTGGATAATTTTTTCATTTTTAGCGCTAGTTATTTTAAATGTTTTTTATATTTCTAACCGTTTTTATTTTTCTAGATTAGTTAGAGAATTTAGTTATGGTGCTGTAATTTATCGAATTATTGATGGAAAAGTGGAATATTTATTATTAAAAATGAAACATGGACACACTTCACTTTGTAAAGGCCATCAAGAAGGGAATGAAAGTGGCGAAGAAACTGCAATAAGAGAAATAAAAGAAGAAACTAATCTTGAAGTTGATCTATCGACTGATTTTAAAACGGTAATCACTTATTCACCATTTGATCAAACTATTAAAGATGTTACTTTTTATATTGCCTGTATAAAAAATAATGAACAAAAGCCAAGCGACACACACGATGATGAAGTTAATTCATTTGAATGGTGTACTTACGAAGACGCATTATTTAAAATTACATACGATTCAGATCGTGATGTAGTTAAAAAAGCTCATAAATATATTAAAAAACATAAATTTTTAAAATAATTTAATGTTTTTTGATATTATTGATTTTTTTAAATGTAGTGAGGATTTTATGTCTCGCTATTTTTACTAGATATCAATATTTTAATGACTTGAATTTTTTAGATTCTTGAGAAAATTTTTGTTCGTTTTAAGTACAAAAAAATTATCTATAGGAAAATTCCACTTGTTGTCTTTTTTATTACAATTGTATATGACCAATATAAAATTATGATGGGCAAATGAAGAAAAATCTTTATAAAAAAGTTTCGATATTTTCTATAACGAAACTCATTTTTATTAATTTGGTGCCGACTATAAGATTCGAACTTACGACCTACTCATTACGAATGAGTTGCTCTACCAGCTAAGCTAAGTCGGCAACATTAAAATTTTATCAAATAATTTCTATATTTTCATCAAAATATGATTTTAGTATAATTTAATTTCGTAATTGAAGGATTTAAAAATGGAAGAGAAAGATATTGATATTGTCGAGAAAAACGATCAGAAAGAGCAAAAGGAAGAATTTCATATCGAAAAATATAATTTTAAGTCATGGATTAAATCTTTTATCGTTGGTATAGGAATTGGACTTGGAATTATTTTACCAGGTGTAAGTGGTTCTGCCTTTGCTATTATTTTTAAAGTCTATGACAAGTTGCTTTATGCAGTTAGTAATTTATTAAAACATTTTATTAAATGCTTTATTTATATTTTTCCAATGTTTATTGGTGCGGTTTTTGGCTTTATTGTTGGATTTTTCACAATTCAAAATTTTATAGATTCATACATGTTTATTATTTGCGCAAGTTTTGGCGGTCTAATGCTTGGTGCAACCCCAAGTATTTTTGAAGAAATAAAAGGCGAAAAAATAACAATTAAAAGAGTGGTTTTTTCAATAATTGGTTTTATTTTTCCACTATTAATTAGCGTAGTTTTTGCTAATGTTGGCGGTCTTGATACAACGAATTTATTCGATACTTTTCCTTTTTATATTCATATTTTTGCTTTTTTAGCTGGTATATTAATTGCAGCAACTCAGATAATTCCAGGATTATCTGCAACGGTGCTCTTAATGTCGATTGGTTTTTTCAAACCAATGATGAATGCAGTGCATTTTTCAACATTAAGTGAAAAACCTATTTGGATTTTATTCTTCGTCATTTTTGTTATTGGTTTCATTGTTGGCTTCATCTCGCTAAGCAAGAGTATCTCTTATTTATTAGAAAACAAAAAAGTCCCGATGTATTTTTTAATTTCAGGACTTACAGTTGGTTGTGCAGTGACTGTTTTTTATAATACTGACATAAAAGCAGTTTATGATTTGTGGATGATTGGTGAAGGCAATATTACAAGAGATTTATCAATCGGCATCCCTCTATTTTTTGTTTTGATGATTGTTGCTTATTTACTTTATAGAGTAACAAAAAAGCATAATGCTAATCACAATTAAAAGCAAAAAGTGTAACTGATCTTTCTTCTTTTGTTAGACCTGCATGGGCTCCTTTGAATCCAATTGGTTCAATTGAGTCGTAAAAAATATATTTTCCTTTTGCGATTAAGAAGTAATCAAATAATGTTTCTTCAGCATATGGCTTCATATTTCCATAACCTAAAATGTTGTTTTCAAGGAGCTCTTTTTTAGAAACAATATAGAAATCTTTTCCATAATATTTGTTTGCAAGTTCGACAAATTTTTCCTTATTTTTTACCGAAAAACATGCAAATCTCCCCTCAATTGTGAAATATTTCGTTTCTAAAGTCTCTAAAAAATCTCCATGTTCATATATAGGAATCTCAATAACATCTTGAAAACCATGATCTGCAACAAGCAAAAATAGTGTATCTTTGTTATTTTCAACAAGTGTTTTTACTTTTCCATCAAGATAAATAATATTCTCTTTAACAATATCATTCATTGTTCCTTCCTTATGCATAATGTGGTCAGGGTTTGCAGAATAAACATATGAAAAATTATTTTCTTTGACAATTTTATCAGCCTCATCAAAGAACATATTGTATGATTCTATTTCATTTTGCCCTCTAAATGCGAAACTACAAATCTGGTTTGCTTTATATTTTCCATCTTTATTAATTATGTCCCAGATATTTTCAATTTTTAATGTTGTTAAAGTAACTGGAGGCAAAATTTTTTCACCTGTAAATTTATCATTTGATAAAAATACATTTATAGAGCGGTCATATTCTT
>JAQXNS010000026.1 GCA_029098125.1 bacterium | reverse complement strand
ACCAAATTCACTTAAACCAATGGCAAGTTCAGGATAGTTCCTATGGAATTCATCTAACCATTTATCGTTTTCTTCTTTTTCTCCAACATACCAGCCAAAATATAGATTATAGCTTCTAACATCTGGCAATTTTACTAGTGGAGAAGAAGTTTCTAACATAAATAGATTTGCCATAGTTGTAAGTCTTGTCTTATCTAAAGAATGTGCTAAAGCATTTAATTCTTCATGATTTTTATAACACGAAGGACTACAACCATTAACAACTGTGATTTCATTACTTAATCCCCAAACAATAATTGAAGGATGGTTATAGTTTTGGATGATTAATTCTTGTAATTGTGATTTAGTATTTTCGATGGCTTCATCCATATGTTCTGTTATATATGGAATTTCAGCCCAAATTATAAAACCATATTGATCCGCTAAGTCATAAACATATTGATCATGTTGATAATGAGCAAGTCTAATTGTGGTAGCGCCCATTTCTTTAATAATGTCCATGTCTTCTTTATGCATTTCTTTTGTTAATGCAGAACCAACTAAAGCACGATCTTGATGTCTACTGACACCGATTAAATCATATGGTTTATCATTTAGATAAAAACCTTTTTGTGGATCAATTCTAAAACTTCTAAATCCAAAAGATGCAGAGACTATATCAGTGTCGAGCTTTGCAACGACTTTATATAAATATGGATCTTTAATGCCGTTCCATAAGTGAACATTTTTTACAAACAATGTTTGTTTGCTATATTCATTTTCAATAATGGCATTAGCTTTTGCTACTAGTTCTTCATTACTATCATATATTTCTAATAATAATTTATGATTACTAGAATTGCTGGTGAAGACTTCAATTTCAACTTCACCATCTACATGTGGAGTAATTTTTAATCCCTCTCCTCCAAAATAGTCTAGTTGAAAATGACTTTTATTCACTTTTATGAGATTAACATCACGATATATTCCACCATAAAAAGTAAAGTCTGCCTTTTGAGGATAGATTTCTCGAGAAGCGCTATTATCAACATAGCAAACTAGGATATTATCTTTGTCATTTAGATATTTAGTGATGTTGAATCTAAATCTTGAGTATCCACCGCGATGCTCTCCCACCAAATGGTTATTCAAGAACACTCTAATGGACATGTTAACGCCATCAAATTCAAGATATATTTCTTCATCATTTCTTAAATCGATATGATTAAGATTTTTATAATAAATGCATTTACCGCGATAATAATCGTTTCCACCATCTGTACCATCAATGTTGTTCCAGGTATGTGGAAGATTGATGTTTTCCATTGTTAAATTATTAATTTTTTGTGGAAAAGCTATTTCTTTAGTAAAATACCAATCTTTATTAATATTAATAATTTGACGCATTTTCTAAACTCCTTATAGAGATAAAAGCATTATTTTGAAGAATCGTTATTATTTGCTTCTTGGGATAATTTCTCTATAGCGTCCAAGGTTTGATCTGTTTCATCAAGAGGTATTTCTTCGCTTAATTCCTCACCATTATCTTTTTCAATTGCTAATGCTTTTTGATCAGCAATATTCTTTTGAATTTCTTCCATTCTCTCTTTTGTCAATGAGAATTTGACCATTGACCATTCTGTTAATAACCAACCAATTATTGGTAATCCACAATATAAAACAGCAGTAATAATTCTAATACCCCAAGTTAATTCATCACCAGCTTGTGGGATTTTTGAACCAGTATAACCAACAATACCAATTAATAATGTGGCTAGCATTGGTGCTAATGAACTGATTAATTTATCAATAAAAGAATAAACGGCTGCAACTGTAGCAGGTAAATATTTTCCTGATCTTTCTAATTCATAATCAACAATATCCATTCTCATGGCTCCTGTTGCAGAACTGACGACCATTTTTAAAGCGTTATTTCCAAGCATTAACAAGAAGAATAATATTAATGGGAAGCCAAAGTTACCAGCACTCTTTTCTGGAACAAATAGGATGAATAAAGTGAACAATACGTTCCATGCAACACATAACCAGCTCCAGAAAACCATAACTTTTTTATTGCCTTGTTTTCCTGCTAATTTTGCGCCGATAAAGGCAAAGACAATAGAAGGAAGCATTGCAATAATAGAAATGATTGATGAACCAACCAT
>JAQXNS010000025.1 GCA_029098125.1 bacterium | reverse complement strand
CATTAAGTTATTATGGCGTAATACCTGAATTTGTATCTACATTTACATCTGCAACTTTTGGAAAAAAGAATAATAAAATCTATCATATGAAAGATTCTACTTTTGATTATAGGAGTGTTCCAGATGAAGTGTTCCCTATGGGTATATTAATTATGAAAAATTCAAAAGGTATATCATACAAGATTGCTTCAAAGGAAAAAGCATTATGTGATCTTCTGTATTCCAAATATCCAGTAAGGAGCATAAAAGATTTAAAAACACTGCTTTTTGAAGATATGAGAATAGATGAAAATGAATTTCTCAAAATGAATTTTGAATTCATTAAAGAAATCGCCCCTTTATATCATTCAAACTCTCTAAATGTATTAAAAAAGTATTTAAACAAGGGGACTGACCGTTAACGATATGAATAATGTAATCGGACAATTAATTCAAAACTATAATCCAAGAAATTCAGAAGAAGTAAAAAATGCTATTAAAGAAATAACACAATCTATAGTATTAATCGGTTTAAGTAGAAGTAACTTTTTTTCTAAAGCATCATTTTATGGAGGGACAGCATTAAGAATATTTTATGGTTTAAATCGATATTCTGAAGATTTAGATTTTACATTAAATGCAGTCGATGAATCTTTTTCATTAGCACCATACATTCAGTCAATCATTAATGTAGCTAAATCATATGGAATTGATTTAAATGTTGAAGTAAAAAGCAAAAAAATAGAGACTCCTATAGAAAGCGCATCTTCAAAATTCAATACTTTTCAAACGTTTATTTCTTTTAATATTGATGAAAGATTGACTAGTAGATTAGATAAAGACGAATTGATCAAAGTTAAGTTTGAAGTCGATTGTAATCCACCTCTAGGATTTAATGTTGAAAGTAAATGGATTACAGAGCCAGAGCTTGCCTCAATTAATGTGCTAGATATAGAAAGCCTATTTGCAGGAAAACTTCATGCAATACTATGCAGAAATTATAAAAACACGGTAAAGGGAAGAGATTTTTATGATTTTATTTTCTATATAAATAAAAAAATAAAACCAAATTTAAATTACTTAAAGAACAAATTAATAGAATCAAATATCTTAGATAAAGATGCTGTATTCACTATCGATATCTTAAAAGAAATGCTAGTTCAAAGATTTAATCAAATTGATTTTAAGCAAGTTAGAGATGATGCACAAAAATTTGTAATGAAAAATGAAGATTTAAGTCTTTATTGCAAAGAATTATTTATTGACTGTGTAAACAAGATGTAGCTTTTTGGTTGAAAATATACAAATTAGTTGTTAATAAAACATATAATCACTATGCTTAATGCAAATTTTCTAGTTTTTTAATTACGATTACGCTAACTTAAAAATAAAAATTATTAATTACACTAACAGATCCAACATTTTTAACCCTAATTTTTCACGCTTTTCCAATTTTTTTGTTCATTAAAAAAATTCTCAAACTAGATTAATAATCTAATTTGAGAATCGTTTTTTTAATTTAATGCGTTTTTGATTTTATCTAGATCAAGATGCTGGAATGTTATCGTATCGACTTTGTGATCAACTGCCTTTAATGCTTCTTCATTTTCAATTGTCCAAACATTAACAAAGTGTTTCTTTTGATAACGTTTAACATTTTTATCTTTCATCATTGTATATTCGAGATCGACTGATTCAAATAAATGTCTAAATCTAAATACCCATTTATCTTTTTCGCAAACGAGTAAACCACGCATAAATCCAGCTTTTCTTGCACAAATTAATGCTCTTGGTTCAAAAGAAATTAGCATAATATTTCTTTTATCTTTAATCTTTTCTAAGACTTTAAGAGTGTGTTTTGTTAATTCTTTATAATTAGCATTATGAACTTTAATTTCAACAACAATTGGTACTTGTTCATTTGTAATTTCAAGAACTTCACTTAAAGTAGGGATTTGACTTCCATCAAATAATTGATAATTTGATTTGATCTCACTTAAAGTTAATTCTTCAATGATACCATCTTTACCAGTTGTTCTAATAAGATTGTCATCGTGACAGACGACAATCTTATTATCTTTTGTTAAATGTACATCAAGTTCAAAAGCGACATTATTTTCAATAGCCCATTTAAAAGCGTTTATTCCGTTTTCGGTATATTTTTCATTGTGTAAACCACGATGAGCTACACCATTTAAAATGAGCGGATTAATTTTTTCAATAAATTTATTTTTATTCATCATCAGCACCCAAAGCATCTAAGCCAGTTTTAATTGCTACCTTATTTGCTTTAATATTTTTAACAAAGAAGAAAATTACTGTTGCAAGAGCAATACATACAAGTGCATAAAGCGGTAATAAATTAAATGAGAAACCTGGAGTTAATAATAATAAACCAAGTAAACATGGAGTAACTGTTTGCGCAGCCATTGAAGAAGCGTAGTAAAATCCAGTAAATTGTCCGATTTTCTTACTTGAACAAAGCTCAACGACCATTGGGAATGAGTTGACGTGAACAAAACTCATACCTAATCCTTTAACAAACCAAATAACATATAAATAGATAGGGAATGAATTATAACTACCAGCAGTAGGAGTAGGAACAGCGATTGCAAGTGAAAGGATGAGCCAAATAGCTAAAGCAACTCCAGTCATACCTAAACCTGTAAAAATAGTCCACTTCCTTCCGATTTTACCAGCTAAAATGCCACCGATTAAAAAGCCTAATACTGAACCAATGCCACCAGCAAAATTGTTAATCATATTAGATGCTGAGTTGCAATGTAAATGATATAGAGTATAGTTGCCCATAAATGTACCAATACCATTGTCAGCCATAAACCATAAGAATTCCGCACCTAAAATAAGTAAAAGCATGATTTTGTTTTCTTTTGCCATAGGCTTTTCGTCGTCTTTTTCAACACTTGATGCAACGGCTGCAAGTTTTTCACCTAGTTCCATATCACTAGCAACATCTTTTTCAATTTTATTTTCATTAATTGTGAAAAATAGTATTAATGCACTAGCAACCATTAAAACTGATGCAATTAAAAAAGGTGCTTCAATAATCCAAATATTAGCAGTTCCTTCTCTCCAATATTGGTTAACATCAGTGCTTGTACCTAAATATGAAGACAAAACAAAAACAAGGCCAACAATTAGAGCGCATGCTCCGCCGACGTAACCCATAATATTGATAATACCATTAGCTTTACTTCTTAATGGTTTTGGAGTGATATCAGGCATTAAAGCAACTGCAGGATTTCTATACATCATTGCAAAGAAAACAACAATTGCCATAATTGCGATTGTTCCAATTAAATTATGATAGTGGAATAATACGGGAATAAATGGAAAAGTAATTGCACACAAAAAAGTACCTACTAAAATGTAAGGCATACGTTTTCCAAAACGAGTGTGAGTCTTATCTGATAGCCTACCAAAAATTGGAAGCATGATAAGAGCAGCAAGATTATCAATTGCCATCATCATACCGACAAGATATTGAACTTGTTCAGTATCGTTTGTGCCAAGTGCTTCTTTAAAAAGTTCAGTTAAAAAAGTAGGACACCACGAATCGTAGACTTGCCATAAAAGAAGAATGCCAAAAAAAGCAAAACCAATTATAAAGGTTCTTTTATAATTTAGTTTTAAGCCTCCATATGAATCTTCTTTAATTGCGTTTGATTTAGCCATAAAAGAATCTCCTAACCATGATTTTTTAAAGGAAAAACATGAAAAACCGTGCAAAACTTAATTAAAAATAATTTTTAGTAAACGAGCGAGCTCTTTTAAAGAGTCGATTTTATAGATACAAGGCACATCTTTTTGAAACCCATAATGGGCGTGAACAAATTTGACATTTGCCTTAGTTGCCTCTACAAAATCTTTGTTTGTATCGCCAACGTAAATGACTTCTTCGATAGAATATTTATCTTTTAAAAATAAAATATTCTGCCATTTTTCTAACCCTGTATCACCTACACAAGTGTGATCTATAAAATAATCTTTAGTATTACAACCATTAAGAAAATTTTCAATGTAGCCTGACTCACAGTTAGAAACAATGAACAGTGGATAATCTTTTTTGAGTTCTTTTAGGACCTCAATTTCGTCTGGATACATGCTTCCTGGATGCGTTTTCATATATTCAGTTGAAATCTTTAATGTATTTTTAAATAATTTTTTACCTTCTTCTATTGGGGTTTGTGGAAAAGCAAGACTAGCGGTCTCATCTGGTGTAAGACCCATAAAACTTTTGATAGTTTTTAAATCGAATCTATATGGTTGGTTTAGTTTTTCCATTGCTAGATTCCAAGCTTCTAAATTTGGAATCAAAGCATCCCATAAGGTACCATCTAGGTCGAAAAATACTGCTTTTTTCATGTTTAATTATTTTACAACAAATAGGCTTATTTTACAACGACAATATGAGCGATTTTTCGATATTTTTACAAATTGATGATTATAATTAAAAAAGCGTTTAAAATTGTGTATTTTTTGTAAAATTTTATTAAAATAGTTGAGTTTTGCATGGTTTTTAGAAAAAATATGTGATTTTTGACTATCTATTTAATAGATATCTGGTTGTTTAATAATGTTTGATAGGAAGATGATTTTAACTCTTAAAAAATGATATAAAATTCACATTTTTTTATGATTTTAAATATTAATATAGTATTAAGAAACTATAATTTTTCATTTGAGAAATAATCAACACCAACCTTTATTTTGTTCAATATCTTGAAAATTCATTAAAAAATAAGAAAAAAATAAAGAAATTTTCACTTTTTAAATGATTCAATATCAAAAATTGATATTTGATATTTTTTATAAAAAAATAATGAAGTCACATAAACCGAGCAACTTGTGTATAAATATAAAAGATAAACAACAAATGACAATATTTTTGTTAATTAATAGACAACTGTGGATTATTTTTGCAAAAAATTTTAAATCCTTTACTTATAGTAAAGGCTTTTAGAGTTGTCTTTTTCTAAAAATGAATTAAAATTCAATCATAAAATTAATATGAAATTATTTTATTTAGTAAAAATACTCTCACCTTTTATTTTCATAGGCTTTATATTTTTAATAACTCTTTTGGTGGTGAAACTTTTTGTTACAAAAAAAGTATTTAGAAGCACATTAATTTGTGTTGGTATTTTCTATGTTTCACTTATCTTAATTTTGTGTTGTACAGATAGTGGCAAAGTAGGTTATGCATCCCTTTATAACTTCATCAAAACAACTACTAAACTTGCATTAAATGCTCTAGTTATCATGTCAGCTAATTCAGTACAAATTTTACAAGGTCTTGTTAACACGACACTTTCAATATTTGCCCTAGCTTCCTTCATCGTTTTAATTAAACAAATTATTATTGATGTCGAGTTCCTAGAGTTAAGCGGAGCATATAGAATCACAATCAAGGAATTTAAATTGATTTTAAATCATCAAGTCATTGATGAAAAAATAGATACATCTAATTTTGATTTTTTAGTTGCTTTAAATTGCTAAGCAACGCTTTTTAGTTTTTAAAACATCATTTTTAAAATGAGTTTTTTAATACATTTTTTAATTTTGTTAACAAAAAAAGGAGAAATATATGTTAAGAAAAGGATTACTCTCGAAAGGGAAAAAGAAATGGATCATTGGTGGTGCACTTTTATTCGGTGGAGTCAGTCTTCTTACCACAGGTTTTGCTACTTGGATCGT
>JAQXNS010000024.1 GCA_029098125.1 bacterium | reverse complement strand
CATTGAGTTTACTAACTTCAAAATATCTAATTGACTATCAACACCTAAATTAGGATAAATAGTTTGAATTTTATCAAAAAGTGTGCAGTTGTCATGACATTCGCAGTAATTTATTGATTGATTTGGGTTTATAAACCTAGGTGGATAGCAATAAGAAACTGAACTTCCAAGAAGAGCAAATTTAAATCCTTCAATAAAAGATGTATTTCCAAGAGCATAACCTGGGTAGCAATCATTTTTAAGCGAATTATTTCCACGAACTATGTCTCTAAAAGAATCATTAAAGAATGCAATTTCAGGAGTTTTAAAAGAATTATAGATTGTACATTTTTTATCCGAAGGAAGATTCGTTTGCATATCCCATCCTTCACCATAAATCATTGCATCAGGTTTTATAGATCTCACAACCTTTTTTGCCTCTAAAATTGTGTCAATATCAATTAAACCCATTAAATCAAATCTATATCCATCGATACCATACTCATTAACCCAGAATTTTATTGCATCAATGATGAGTTTTCTGACCATTTTTCTACTAGTGTCTAAGTCATCACCGCATCCACTGCCATTGCAAAGTGTTCCGTTTTTATTTTTTCTAAAATAATAATTTGGAACAATGGATTCAAATGAAGAAAATTCATAATTATAAACATGATTAAAAACAACATCCATATTTACTTTTATTCCAGCCTTATGGAGGGCACTAATCATTTTTTTAGTTTCGATAATTCTAGAATATGGATCATTTGGTGAAAGAGAAAAACCACCTTCAGGCACAAAATATTGCCATGGATCATATCCCCAGTTATAAGTTTTTTCTGTGTTCAATTCATCAACAGTTTTATAATCATAAATAGGTAAAAGTTGTACATGACTAATTCCCAAAAACTTCAAATAATCTAATCCAGCAGGATTTCCATTATCTGTTGTTCTTCCTTCTTCAACAAGTCCTAAATATTTACCTTTATTTTCAATATTTGTGTGAGAATCAATTGTAAAATCTCTAACATGTAGCTCATAAATGATTGCGTCTTGATATTTTTCAAGTTTTGATGGGACATCATTATGTAGATCAACCTTACATCTTTCAAAATTTATTACCGCACTGTCTTTTGCATTTGCACTACTTCCTTTTGCGTATGGATCAGTTGTTAAAATAGTTAATCCACTGTTTGTAACTGAGTAGCGATAAAAATAACCATCGCAATCACCATCAAGAGTAATAGAATAAACGCCTTTTTCGCCACGAGTCATTTTATAAGTAACAAATTTTGAATTTAAATCTTTCTTTATAAATAAAGAAACCTTACTTGCAAGAGGAGCCCATACTTTAAAAGTAGTTTTTTCTTTAGTATAAGTGGCACCTAAATCATCGCCATCATAATAAAATTCTTCATCAAAATCTAAAAAACTTGTTGCTTCATTAACATTTAAAGGACAAGTTCCAAAATCTCTAGTTTGAATGACATAATTATGTCCAAGTTCAATCTTTTGTGGAACTTTACATTCGTATAAACATAAACCGCTCAAAAAATTTTGCTTTGAAATTTCAAGTCTAATATATTTTTCATCATCAACAATCAAAACAAATGGATTATGTTCGCTTTTTTGATTTTCACTAAAAATTGCTATTCTAATTGTTCTATAATCTACAAGATTTGCGCCAAAAAACGTATTTATCATGTTAGTACCTCGAAAATTAATCAGGAATAAAAGTGGATTGTTCTATGCTTCCGCCTCTTTGACTAGCAGGTGTTTCTTCAGAATTGGAATTGAAATTTGAGTAATTATGAATCAAAACTTTTCTGCCTTTAGAATTATTAGGTTCATTTACGTTAGAAATGATTCCTTCTTTTTCTAAACGAGCAAAGAATTTACCAGCTTTTGGGAAACCTACACCAAAATTTCTTACAATTTTTGAAATTGAGGCATACTCTTCTTGCATAGCCCACTGCTTGACTTGCTCATATTTATCATCATTTGCTGATTCTCTAATTTCATTAAATTGATCTGCAGTTAAAGTTGATTTGGTTTTCTCTTCTAAATCCAAGAAAATTGGATCATAGTGAGTTTCATAATTTTCTTTAAGATATGTAACGACATTTTTAATTTCTTTATTGTCAACAAAACAGCCTTGTACACGTGTGAACTCTGCTTTAGAAATTAATGAACACATAACTAACATGTCACCATTTCCAAGTAATTTTTCAGCGCCGCCTTGGCCTAAAATTGTCATTGAATCTGTGTATGAAGAACAAGATAAAGCAACTCTTGTTGGTAAATTTGCCTTAATTGTGCCAGTAATGACATTTGTAGATGGTCTTTGAGTTGCAATAATCATATGGATACCTGCAGCACGAGATTTTTGTCCTAAACGGACAACTGGCTCACTACACTTTCTATTTGTATCCATTAAATCAGCAAATTCATCACAAATTAAAACTATATATGGCATTTTATCTTTGCCGTTATCTAAAGCTTCTTCATTATATTGCTTAATATTTGATACACCAGTTTCTTCAAATAAAGAGTATCTTTCTTCCATGACATCAACAAGTTTTTGTAAAGCAATGTATGCTTTATTTGAATCGTTGATTGGTGGACACAAAAGATGAGGCATTTCTTTATATTTTCCAAATTCTACACGTTTTGGATCAATCATAATTAATCTCAAGTCATCAATACTATTTTTCATTATTAAAGACATAATTAAGCTATGCATGAAAATAGATTTGCCACTACCAGTTGTACCACAAACAAGAAGATGTGGAAAATCTCTTAAATCTGCACTCAAATATTGACCGCCAATATCTTGTCCAAAAGGAACATAAAGTTGACCCTTTTTATTTTCAGGAAGATTTAATAAACAATCTTTAAAATTTACAAGTTTTGATTTTCCATTAGCAATTTCAAGTCCACTCGTAGATTTTCCTTGAACGATTGGAACAAAACGGCAGTCTAAACCACCTAAACGAATAGAAATATCGTCAATATATTTGCTAATTCCGCTAACAGAAACATTTTTTTCTGTTCTTAAATCATAACGAGTAACACTAGGCCCGCATGTATAGCTAATTACACTAGCGCCAACACCAAGTTCATTGAAAGCTGTGTTAATAGCTTCCATTCTAGCATCACAAACTTTTTTATTTTCCTCATCGTCAGCTTTTGAACTTCTATCTTCTAGTAAGTCTGGGCTTGGTGCGATAAATTTTACATTTTTCTTCTTTTTAGGAAGTTCAATTTTATTGCTATATTCATTTTCTCTAACATTTGTATTGGCTGGTACATTTTTCATAGTTGCAAAAGATTCAAATTCTTCTTCATTTTTAAAAATGGAAGAATTTACTTTGATTGTGTCGTCTTTTACAGTTTCAATTTGAATATTATTCATATTAATAGTTTCTTCTTTTGATGGAAATTCATCATCTTTTACAATAATTTCAACTTCCTTCTCAGGACTAACAGTATTAATTTCATCTTCTTCGTTCTTTTCAAAGTCAAAAATAGTTGTTTGTTCATGAACAACAGGTTTATCAATTTCAGCTTTAGTTACTTTTTCTGAAAGATCTAAATTTTGTTGTTTAACAACATATTCTACTTCTTTTGTTGTTTCTTCAGGTCTAAAAGAAGCTTTAACAAGGCCATTAGTTTGAGTTATTTCAATTGGCGTTGCTTCAAAATTCTTAGATGAAAGAATTTCATCATAAATATCATCTTGAGGTACTTTTGCCTCAACTAATGTTTCAATTTTTGAAGTATTGTTAGTCAAGATTTCAGGTTCCGTTGAAACAGCTTCAATACTAACATCAATATCTTTAGCAACATCATAAGATGAATCTTCTTCAATAATTTTCTTTGCAAAAACTTGGTTAAAATAATCAGAAATGACTTTAACACATTTTATAAATGGAATAGAAAAAGCTAAAAATATGCCAGCAACTAGAAAAATAGAGCCAATTACATTTGATCCAATATAAGTTAAACCACTATTTATTGTGGCAACTAAAAACATTCCAATAATTCCACCATTCCTAAAAGAATCAACATTTGGAAATTCATAAACAACATAGGAATTAAAATATGAAGAAAAATTGCCATAATCTAAAGAAGTGTTTAAAGTATGATAGCTCATAGAATTTGCAATAAGAATAATCGAGCCTAAAGTAATAAAAACACAACCAAAAATTGTAAGATTCAAATTGATTTTTATTCTCTTTTTAAAACTAAAAATTAATCTAATTCCAAAAAGAAATAGCAATAAATAAATAATGTAAGCAAAAATTCCACCAAATAAAAATGAAAAACACCAGTTGAGAAATTGACTAATTTTTAAAATAAAATCAGGACTTGGTGCTGTCCAAAGCGCACAGAAAACACTTAATATACAAATAAAAAAACCAAAGGCTCCGCGAAGCCAATTATTATTAATAGATTTAGATAAGCGCAACAAAAAATTTCTCATATATTTATTATATAAATATATCACCAAAAAATATAGTCAAATATGAAAATAATAAATTATTTTTTTACTAAGGAGTTAATTAAAAATCGTAAAAAATCTTTAAGATATTTCGATTAAAATAAAGATAATTTGGCATTAAAAAATCTGCAGAATTCTCAAAAACCCTGCAGATCTCAACTATTTTTGTAAAAATCGATATTAATCTATAACAATAATGTATACTTTAACAACTGGGTTTCTATTGTTAATTCTTAATAAATACTTAGCTATTAAAGAGGAAATTTGTTCTTCAATTTTTATGTTGTCGAAATTTGTTGTTTCCTTTGCCCATTTCTCGGTCGCATCAATAAACATCTTTGTCATTTCTTTTTGAATAACATCAGCTTCTTTGTCTTTTAAGAATAAGAAACCTCTCATTTGAACATCAGGACCAGCGATAATCTTTCTTTCACTTCTAGAAACAGCGCATCCAAAAACAGCAACTCCATCTTCAGATAATCTAGCACGATCACTAATAATTTCATTAACGACATCGCCAACACCAATTCCATCAATCATTAAATCTCCAACTTTAACTTTTTCATCAAGATTCATGTCAATTGAACTGCCATTATCATCTATATATAAGGAATAACCATTGTCTAAAAGGAAAATATGCATATGATCTAAGCCAATTCCCATATTTAGAGCTAACTGCGCATTAGCTAATAGATTTACATAATATCCTTCGATTGGAAAATAATATTTTGGTTTTAGAAGAGACAAAAGCATCTTTAAATCTTCTTCATATGCATGCATTTTACCTAAAGTTTTTCTTGTTAAATAAAATACATGGCATCCAGAACGATAAACTTCATCAATTGTGTTTGTAGAAATGACTTCATTATTATCGTTTGGTGGACAAGCTAAGAAGAATGTATCGTTTTCGTTGATTCTAAGTTGCTTTTCTTCGTTTTCTTTATTGGCTAAAAGTGAAATTTTTTCATATAATTTTTCACCTTCATCACTTAAAATAATAACTAAATCTTGTTCTTTACATCTCAAAATATCTTCTAAATCAATAATATTTTTTGGATTAAAATATGGTGATTTTTCATACTTTTTAAGATTATAAATATTCTTAGAAGTATCATCATATAAGCAAATTTTCTTTTTATATGCCGCACATAATTTAAAAACTTCATCAAAATGATAAATATTGTTGCTAGGAATTGCTACAAAAATTCTACCAGGAGCAGATTTAAACTTTTGTTCAAGGAAAGTCGAAATCTTATGTGATGGTGAACAATAACCAGGCTTTGTTGAATTAATCGACTCACTTAATAATAAAAGTGTTGGCTGTTCTGCAATCTTTCCAAGTGTATTTAAATCTAATTTAAAATAAGTATCATTGCTATATTCAACAATAAAATCACCACTATAAACAATATTTCCAAGAGGAGTTCTAATTGAAAAACCAAAAGTTGATGGCATTGAAGCACAAGTTGAGAAGAAATCAAAAGCGTATCCATCAATAATAATATTGCATGGTAAACTTAAAATTCTATAGTCATAAGAATAGTCAACCTGTCTTTGTTTAGTAAAACCATCCAAAAATAACTTAGTCAAACGAGTACAATAAATTGGAGCTGGAGCTTCTTTTACAATATATGGAAGAGCTCCGAAAGTATTTTTCTTTCCTTTTGGAATAATATAAGCTTTAATTCTTTCTTTATTTTCTTTTAGATAAGAAAAATCAGCAATAATAAAATCAATTCCAGGTGTAGTTTTTGTTGGATATTTAAAGCCACCACCAACTACAAAAATGGAACCATTAATTTCAATTACATAAAGATCTTTGCCTTCTTCATCTAAGCCACCTAGGGCCATTACTCTAATTTTATTCATATTTAAATTTCCGTCTTAATTATCTCAAATATTCTTAAATCAAATCAAGATATTTAATTACACTATCATTCATTGAAAATAAGATAATACGATTCAATTTTGTATCAAAAATTGCATACGATTTCTCAGTATTCATTTTGGGAAGTGTTGTACTTCCAGGGTTTAAAACAAAATGATTGTCATGTTTTTCAAGAACTGAGATGTGTGTGTGACCATACATAAAAATATCGCCATCATTGTAAGTAAAATCATCTTCTTGATATAAATCACCATGAGTTAAGATTAATTTTCTCTTTCCAACTCTTAGTATTTTTTTATTTGAAAAATGTAAATTCAAGACGAATTCATCAACTCTTGAATCACAATTTCCTTTTATAATGATTAATTTATTTTTTAATAATGAAAGGTTCTTACAAACATCAATTGGATAATAATCACAAGGAGGAATATTTCTTGCTCCTGAATAATTAATATCACCCAATAAAATAATTTTTGAAAATTTATATTTTTGGTCTAAAGAAACAAGTTTTTCACTTGCTTCTCTAGAACCATGCAAATCACTAGCTATTAAAATTTTCATTATTTTTTCTTAAAAAGCCCGCTAAACAAGCCTTTTTTGTCATCTTCTTTATTTTCAGAATTACCTACTTCTTCTTTTTTGAATTCTTTAAAACCATCATTTTTTAATTCTTCTTCATGACTAACAGTATCTTTTTTAGCATCTTTTGTTTGTTGTTTTTTATCGGATGCTGGTTTTGAATTGTATGGTTTTTTTGAATATTCTTTGCGTGAATCTCTTCCGTTTTGTGGATGATTGTTATCACCTTGAGAGGTTGTAGTGTCATATTCTTTATGCGAAACTTTTATTTTTCCATGATCATCGATATCAGTAACAACAACTTTTAAGACATCGCCAACTTTTACATATGATCTTGGATCTTTACAATATGAATTTGTAAGTCTTGAAACATGGCATAATCCTTCTTTGTCACCAAACAATTTAACAAAGCATCCATAATCTTCAATTCTTGTGACTTCGCCTTCGAAAACTTCACCGATTTCAACTACTCTTACGATGTTTTCTATCATTCCTTTTGCTTTTTCGATTGATTCTTTATCTGTATGGTAAATTGTAACTAAGCCATTATCATCGATATCGATCTTAACATCATTACATTTTTCAATGATATCGTTGATAACTTTTCCGCCAGTTCCAATAACATCTTTAATTTTATCTTTATCAATTTGGAAAGATTCAAATTTAGGTGCATATTTTGAAAGTTCTTTTCTTGGTTCAGCAATTGCTTTTGACATTACTTCACGAATTTGAGCACGTGCAACGTTAGCTTGCTTTAATGCATCATGGAGAATTTCTCTTGTAACACCTTTGATCTTAATATCCATCTGAAGAGCAGTAACACCAACTTCAGTACCTGCAACTTTGAAATCCATATCTCCAAAGTGATCTTCTAAACCTTGAATATCAGTTAAAATTGTATAAGGATGATTACCATCTAAAGGTCCGCTTGTAATTAAACCCATTGCAATTCCACTGACCATTCTTCTAATTGGGACACCAGCAGCCATTAATGACATACAAGATGCACAAATACTTGCTTGTGATGAAGAACCATTTGATTCACAAACTTCAGCAACACATCTAATTGTGTATGGGAATTCTTCATATGATGGTAAAACATAACTTAATGCTCTTTCACCTAAAGCTCCATGTCCGATTTCTCTTCTACCAGGTGTACCCATTCTGCCAATTTCACCAACTGAGAAAGGTGGGAAATTATAATGATGCATCCATCTCTTTGAATCTTCTGGAGATAAACTCTCTAAAATTTGTTCATCATTTTTAATTCCTAAAGTACATGTTGAAATAACTTGTGTTTGGCCACGAGTAAACATTGCACTACCATGAACACGTGGTAATAAATCAATTTGAGCATCTAAAGGACGAATTTCATCGATTTTTCTTCCATCTGGTCTAATTTTTTCAACAGTAATTAATCTTCTGACTTCGTCAGCGACCATGTTTTCTAAGATATCTTCAACCATTAACATTGAAAGATTGTGGTCTTTTTCATTCTTGTATTGTCTTTGATCATAATCTTCAATGATTTCTTTCTTTAATGCATCAATAGCATTTTGTCTTTCAAGTTTGTCAAAAATAGAAATTGATTTAACCATTCTATCGTAAATACGGTCATAAATATCTTTTTTAATTTCTGGATCTGGTGCATATAAAGAAACAACTCTCTTTTCTTTTCCAATTTCTTTAATAACTTCTTCTTGGAATTGGCAAAGTTTTTTAATTGCTTCATGTCCAAACATGATAGCATCAAGCATTACTTCTTCACTTAATTCGTTTGCACCTGCTTCAACCATGTTGATAGCTTCTTTTGTACCAGCAACTGCTAAGTTTAAATCACTATTTTCTCTTTGTTCAACTGTAGGGTTAATTACAAATTCACCGTTGACTCTACCAACATAAACACCAGCAATTGGACCATCAAATGGAATATCAGAAACTCCCAAACACAATGAAGAACCAAACATTGCAGTCATTTCAGGTGTTGCATCTAAGTCAACACTCATAACTGTATTTACGATTTGGACTTCATTTCTAAATCCATCTGGAAACATTGGTCTAATAGGTCTATCAATAAGTCTAGCAGTTAAAGTTGCATGTTCTCCTGGTCTACCTTCTCTTCTTAAAAATCCGCCTGGAATTCTTCCAATTGCGTATTGTTTTTCTTCATAACCAACTGTTAAAGGAAAGAAATCTCCTTCTTTTGGTTCATCACTACAGCATACTGTTGACAAAACAACAGTATCATCAAATCTTACTAAAACAGCACCATCGGCTTGTTTTGCTATTTCGCCTGTTTCAATAACAAGCTTTTTTCCATAAAATTCAAATTCAAATACTTTTTTCATTTCTAAAACTTTTTTCCCTTAAAATATAACTTTAATATTGTACACTTTTAAAAAAGAGAATGCACTTATAAATAAATATTTATAAAACATCCTCATTTTTTTATTAATTCTTTGAATTCATCACAATACTTTTGCAATAAATTAAACGTTTCGGCTAGTGGAAACCCATCTACTAGCATATGTGAAACCGTAATATTTAGATTCATCATATATTTACCGTCAATAAATACATATTTTCCCCAGCAAGCCCTTGGAACACATAAAGAGTTTTTATCGCCAAGAGGTAAAGGGTGAGTCATAGCTTCAAAATCAATAATTGGAACACATGTTGCATAAAATTCATTATATAAAACATTATCGTTATAATTTTCTCTAGTTAGAACTTTTTCTTTATGAATTTCTATTTGTTCATGAGCTCTAGAGTAAAATTCTTGATAATTTCTTGTAAATTCGTGCCCACAATTATTGAAAGATCCATCATTTGTTTTAACAGTATAGCCAGGATTAATTAAATCATATCTTCTAACTTCGCCATTTACATATCTTAATCTCATTTCAGGGATATCGTTCATTGCGAGCGAAAAAACATAAAGAAAATTAATAAAAAACGATGTTTTTGTTTCCTTTGAGTATTCTAAAACAGTCGTAACATCAATTTTTTTATTAAAACCGTAGTCAGGATTAAGAAAAGTTGAGAAAAAATCAAATTGTGATTTTCTAATCCATGTATTTGTATCAATAATTTCAAACTTTGCCATTAATAAATAACCCCAGTGAATAATAAAATTAATATTAAAGCTCCAAGAGCAATACGATAATAACCAAAACCGATAAATGTGTGCTTTTTAATGAATTTCATTAAAGTGTTAATAACCAAGATACTTACTAAAAATGCTACCGCACAGCCAATAATTAGATATTCCCACATTACTAAATCTAGCGTTATGCCAGTTTTCATAAAAGTAAATAGTTTCAAAGCGCTTGCTCCAACCATTACTGGTAAGGAAAGATAAAAACTAAATTTTGCACCACAAGATCTAGAAGCACCAAGCAATAAAGCAGCCAAAATTGTTACGCCACTTCTACTTGTTCCTGGAATCAAACTTAAAATTTGAGCGCAACCAATTAATAAAACTGTTTTATAATCCAAGTCTTCAACTGTTTCATACAAATAATATTTCTCGTTTTCATGTCTTAATCCAAGCTTTTTAGATAGTTCGAATTCAGCTTGATTTTTAATGTTAATTTTTTCAATGAATATAAAAACAAGGCCATAAAGAATTAAAGCTAACGAAACAATAAACGAAGTGTCAAAGATTTTATCTAAATCAAAAATCTCGTATGGCAACGCAACAAGAACACATGGCAATACACCTAAAATAATCTTCCACCAAGTTTTAAAAACACCATTTCGTTCTAGTTTTGTTTTTTTAAATGAGAATGGATTTAACTCGCTAAAAAAGTTAACGACAATAGCTAAAATCGCACCGAGTTGAATAACAACTAAGAAGAAAGGCCAAAAATCAGGGTATGTTTCTTCCATGTGCAAAAAGCCATCTAAAACTATTAGATGACCAGTTGAAGAAATTGGAAGCCACTCACTAATGCCTTCGACTATTCCATAAAGTATCGCTTTTAAAATGTCTAACATGTCTATAATTATAATAAAAATTCACTCGAATTTAAAGGTTATTTTTTAATCAAATTTCTCAAAAACCCTGCAGAACTCAACTATTTTTGTAAAAAACTTCAAATATTTGCGTATTGAGCATTGTACAATTCATAATAAAATCCGTGTCGCTTTAATAATTCTTCATGTCTACCAGTTTCAACAATATGACCATTTTTCATAACAATAATCACATCAGAATTAATAATTGTAGATAAACGATGAGCAATAACAAATGAAGTTCTCCCTTTCATCATTAAATTAAAAGCCTCGGAAATCTTTGCTTCTGTTCTTGTGTCAATGTTACTAGTAGCTTCATCAAGAATGACAATTGGTGAATATTTTAACATAACACGTGCAATCGAAATTAATTGTTTCTGACCAACACTTAAACCACTTGTATCATTTATTTTTGTATCAAAACCTTTTGGAAGACGCATTATAAAATCATAACAATTTGCCTTTTTTGTAGCTTCAATAATCTCATCCATTGAAGCTGTTGGATTACCATAAGTTATGTTTTCTTTAACAGTTCCATTAAATATCCATGTGTCTTGAAGAACCATAATAAAATTATTTCGTAATGATTTCTTAGTAAAGTTTACTAATGGTATGTTATTTATATCAATAGAACCTGATTTTGGATCATAAAAGCGTAACAACAAATTAATTATTGTTGTTTTTCCGCAACCAGTAGGTCCAACAATCGCAATTTTCATATTTTTACCCAATTCCAAAGAAAAATCCTCAATTAATATTTGATTTTGAGTATATGAGAAATACAAATGATTAAACGATATTGTTTCAATTTCCGAAGTGCATTCTAATTTGCCTTCATCAATGTCGTCTTTTTCTAAAAATAATTTATATATCCTTGATAATGAACTTAAACCACTTTGTATTTCACTAAAACAACTGCTAATTTCATTAAAAGGTTTTGCAAATTGATTTGAGTATTGAACAAAGGTAATAATTGTACCAACAGTACAACTTGCTCCAAATAAAATGTTATCTGTAGAAGTAGATAAAACTGAAAGAATAGCAGCAATAATTCCAACAGTTGCATATACTGTATAATTGATTAATCTTGTGAATGGATTTATTAATCCAGACATAAATTGAGCTTTTTGACCACATTTATAAAGTTCATCGTTTAATTCTTTATATCCATCAAAGGATTTTTCTTCATAATTAAACGACTTAATGATGTCGATATTATTAAAAGTTTCCATGGCAATGCCACTTAATTCACCAACTATTTTTGCTTGTTGTTTAAAATATTTACTATTTCCTTTCGCGATAGTAAAACTAACAAAGAAAGATAATGGAGTTAAAAATGTTACTACTAAAGCGAGCATCCAATTTAGTGAAAACATTACAATCAAGGTTAATATAACTTGGATTGATCCTTGATATAATTGTTTAAATGAACTAACTAAAGCATTATTCACATTTTCAGTATCATTTAAAACAAGACTGACCAAATTTCCATGACTATGTGTGTCGATGTAAGAAATTGGTAGTCTATTTAACTTATCAAAGATATCATCTTTTAATTCTTTAGAAAGCTTTTCAACGCTGACATTGACTAAATAATCGAATATAAATTGGAAAGATACCGATAAAATAATTAGAATAAATAATCCAATTAGATAAAAATAAAACTGCGAATCATTTAATGAAGCAAACTCTAATTTCAACACTTTATCAATTTGGTCAACAGTTTTGCCACAAAATAGAGGTATTAAACATAAAGCTGAAACAAAAATCATCGCACAAAATAAAGATAAAATCATTTTTACCTTATTTTTTCTAACATATTTAAGCAAAAATTTAATCTCTTTCATAATTACTTTTGATATTGAGAATCATAAATCTCTTTGTAAACTTTTGAATTAGCTAATAATTCTTCATGGGTTCCAATAGACTCAATTGATCCATGATACATAACGATGATTTTATCGCAGTTTTTGACAGTTGAAACCCTTTGAGCAACGATAATTACTGTTTTATCCTCCATTTTGTTTATATTTTCTTTAAGTAATTTTTCAGTAAGATAGTCAAGAGCGCTTGTTGAATCATCAAGAATTAAAATTTCGGAATCTTTAATAAGTGATCTTGCAATAGAT
>JAQXNS010000023.1 GCA_029098125.1 bacterium | reverse complement strand
CTGGGCTGAAAGTGAACCAGAAAATAGTGATGCGTTAATTCAACACCATTTCTCAATTGGAGATAGAACTGGTGTTATTGAAGAAACAGTAACTATTGATAAAGATTTAAGCAAAGGTTTAGGGACTGTTGGACTTATGTTCGATAGAACAGCTGGTGCTGGAGAAGTTGAAATTTTAGTCAAAGAAGTTTCTTTAAACAAATAAATATATGGAGATTGAGCCTAGGAAACTAGGCTCAATATTATGTTATGGATGTTAGAAATTATATAAGAAATAACTGGAAACACTCTATCAGAACAAAAAATAAACTTGGAAACAGTATTCCTGTTCCATTTCCTTATACTTCGCCTTGTGCTGAAGGACTATTTGATGAGTTATATTATTGGGATACATACTTTTTAAATAGGGGATTACTTCAGGATAAGGAATTTGAGCAAGTAAAAAATAATATTTTAGATATTTCTTATTTGATTTCTATTTATGGTTTTATGCCAAATGCAGCTAGATATGATATGCTCACAAGGAGCCAACCTCCTTTTTTTATTGCTATGGTTGCAGATTATATTGAAAAAACTAAGGATAATTCAATATTAAAAGATACAATTTCTTCAATGAATAAAGAAATGGAATTCTGGATTAATGACAGATCAGTCATTATTGATAATAAAACCTTATTTCAATATAGAAATAATGCTACTTCAGATTTTGCAAAAAATTTTGCAAAAGAATTTGAAGAAAGAGTGAAATACTTAGTTGATAGCAATGAAGAAAAAGAAATTATTGGTTCAAATGCCCTTGGTGAATGTGAAAGTGGTTGGGATTTTAGTCCTAGATTTAATCAAAGAATATTAAATTTTATACCAATTGATTTAAATTCTATTATTTACTTTAATTTTTTAACTCTTGATAAATTTAATAATGAATGTAACTATAAAGCTAGTTATGATTATAAAAAGATGGCAAATGATATCAAAGAATTTTTAGATGATCATTCTTTGAAAGACGGTATTTACTTTGATTATGATTTTATAAACAATAAAACTAGTGAAGTAGTTTCAATGGCCTCTTTCTTTCCATATAAATTTGGCTTATGTGATTCAAAAGAAAATTATGATAAATTATATTATAAACTAGCACATGAATATGGCTTAGCAACAACTGAAAAAGCAGAAAAAATTAACTATCAATGGTCATATCCAAATGTTTGGCCAAATCTTGTTTTAGTAGCTTTCGATGGTGCTAAAAGAATTAAAAATTTTGAAAAATGTGTTGATTCTGCAAGGATTTTTACAAATTGTGTCGAAAAAGATTATCAAAAAACACACAAATTATGGGAAAAATATGATGCAATACTTGGAGAAAAATCAAGAAAAAATGAATATGTCGAAACTGAAATGTTAGGTTGGACAGCTGGTACATATTCCGTTTTATATGATTACTTAAAGGAGTCAAAAAATGAAGAAAATTAAAGATCTAAAATTAGAAGAAAAGCTTCCTTTTCTAAGTGGTGTTGATTGTTGGTCATTACCAAAATTTGATGGTAAAACAACTTTAAGAATGAGCGATGGTCCTCATGGCCTTCGTTATGTTTATAAAGAAGAGAATTTTAATCAAATATCAAAAAAGAATCGCGCTTATCCTTCACTTTCTACACTTGCTAACTCTTGGGACAAAAATACGTTATATAAAATTGGTCAATGTATCGCAGAAGATTGTATAGATGAAAACGTTGAAATCATCTTAGGGCCTGGAGTTAATCTTAAAAGACATCCATTTTGTGGCAGAAACTTTGAATATTTTAGTGAAGATAGCTTTTTAAGTGGAAAAATGAGCGCTTCATATATTAATGGTGTTCAAAGTAAAGGCGTTGCAGCATGTATTAAACATTATGCATGCAACAATAGAGAAAGAGATCGCTTTTATGAATCTAGCGAAGTAGATATTAGAGCTCTTCACGAAGAATTTTTAAAACCATTTGAAATTGCGATAAAAGAAGCGAACCCATTTTCATTAATGTGTTCATATAATCCAATTAATGGTATTTATGCTTCAGAAAATAAATATTTATTAATCGATGTTTTAAGAAACGAGTTTGGTTATGAAGGTGTAACAATTTCGGATTGGGGCGCAACAAGAAATAGAGCAATTTCTTTAAAAAATGGTATTGATATTTCGATGCCATATAGTGAATGTTTTGTTGATCATTTAAAACTTGGACTTGAAAAAGGTTACATCGATGAAGAAATTGTTGATCGATCAATATCAAGAATTGATAATCTAAGACAAAAACTTGAAGATTTAAAAGATTTAAGAAAAGTTGAACTAACTAAAGAAGAAAGATTTGAAGCTTGCGTAAAAGCAGATGAAGAGTCGATAGTTCTTTTAAAAAACGATGATATTTTACCTATATATAATAAGGAAGAGAAAATCCTTTTAGTTGGAGATTTTGCGATCAACCCATTAACAGGTGGAGAAGGAAGTTCGAAAGTAACTCCATTAAAAGAAGATCTATCAATTCTGCCAGATTTTCAAAAAATGTATAAAAATGCAAAATTTGAATCATGTTTTAATAGAAGATATGGCCTTATTGAACCATTTGGCGTAAAAAGAGCAGTTCTTGAAGCAAAAAAAGCTGATAAGGTTGTTGTTTTCCTTGGTACAAATGAGTTAACTGAAAAAGAAGAAACTGATAAAAATTTATATCAATTAGAAGAAAATCTATATGAAATAATTAATAGAATTTATGAAGTTAATAAGAATATTGTTGTTGTTTTAGAATCAGGTGGACCAGTTGATTTAAAAAATATACCAGAAATTGCTAAAGGCATAATTTATGCTGGAGTTGGTGGAGAAGGTATTAATAAAGCACTTTTAAGAATTATTTCTGGAGAAGTATCTCCATCTGGAAAATTAAGTGAGACTTTTATTAAAGAAAAAGATGATAGTTATGCTCAAAAAGGCAATTTCTTCTATGAAAAATATAGTGAAGGAGTATTAGTTGGGTATAAATACTATTTAACAAACAATATTCCAGTGCAATATGAGTTCGGATACGGTTTATCCTATGCAAGTTTTGAATATTCTAACTTAAAAATTGATAAAATCGGACAATATAGTTATGAAATAACATTTGATGTTACAAATAATTCAGATATTGATGCAAAATGTGTTAGCGAAATTTATGTTTCTAATACAGAAAGAATGGTTCAAACAAGCAAAAAGTCCTTAGTTGAATTTGATAAATCACTTATCAAGGCTCATGAGACAAAAACAATTAAAGTTACACTTAATAAAGAAGCATTCTCTTACTATTCAACTATACTTTCAGAAAATTATGTCGAAGATGGTGATTATGAAATATCTATCTGTAGTAGTTTAACAAAAGAAGAATTAGTTGGAAGAATTACAATTGATGATGAAAATCCATTCAAATATTCGAGGTTTTAATATGAAATACGAATTTAAACTTGAAAATAACGAATTTTTATTTGGCTTAACAGCAAATGATGGCATTTATATGCCTTTTAAAGCTGGATTTGAAAGAGATTTAAATGTTTGGCATGCAGGAAATCAGGCTGCAAGCATAATTTATTCAACAAAAGGTCGCTTAATTTATAGTAAATTGCCTTTTAAATTTACTATGAAAGACGGTTCTTTTGAAATCGAAAGTACTGAGCCAATTGAATTTAAAAAAGTTGGCTCATCCATGAAAGATGCCTATAAATATTTAGTAGAACATTATTTCATTAACACACATAAAATTCCTGATATTGAAATGTTTGAAAAACCACAATATAACACATGGATTGAGATGCCTTATGAATGTACAGAAGAAAAAATCTTAAAATATGCTAATGAAATTTTACATAATGGTTTCCCAGCTGGCGTTTTAATGATTGATGATTGTTGGTGCAAAGATTACGGAACTTGGGAATTTGATCCTGAAAAATTCAAAGATCCTAAAGGAATGGTTGATAAATTACATAAATTAGGCTTTAAAGTTATGGTTTGGTGCTGCCCTTTTGTCTCACCAGATTCAAAAGAATTCAGAAAATTAGAAAACTTAGGTTATTTAGTAAAAAATCCTGATGGCACAACATTCATTTCACATTGGTGGAATGGTTATAGTGCAGTTTATGACCTATCAAACAAAGATGCTTATAAATATTTTCAAAATGTTTTGATAAATTTACAAAATAATTTTGGAATTGATGGCTTTAAATTAGATGCAGGAGATCCTGAATATTATAGAAACGATAATGTTTTCCAAAATTCAAAAGTCATTAGTGATCAAGCAACATTTTTATCAAAATTAGGTGAAGATTTCCCTCTAAGTGAATTAAGGGTTGGTTTTAATAACGGGATTAGTCCTATTGCAAATAGATTAAGAGACAAAAATCATTCATGGGATAACGAAGGTATTAATACTCTTGTCATGGATGGAATTTCACTTGGATTATTAGGATACCCATTCCTTTGCCCTGATATGATTGGTGGAGGCATGGTTTCAAGTTTTGAAACTGATAATTTCAAACTTGATCAAGAATTGTTTGTAAGATATTCAACAATTAGCGCTCTATTCCCAATGATGCAATTTTCACTTTCACCTTGGAAAGTACTTGATGAAGAACATCTTTTAATGGTTAAAAAATCTTTAGATCTTCATGAAAAGTATAAAAACGACATTATTAACGAAGTTTATAAAACTCAAGATAGTGGAGAACCATTAATTAGACATCTTGCTTATGAATTTGGTGAAAAATTTGCAGAAGTAAATGATGAATTTTTACTTGGTGATTCAATTTTAGTATGTCCAATGATTACTAAAGGTGAAAATAGAAAACTTGTCGTTCCATCTTCTAGTTGGATTGACAATAATGGTAATATATTTAAAGAAGGAGTCTATGATGTTACCATCCCACTTGGCGACATTCTAGTTTTAAAAAAATTATGATTTATAGAAAAGTAGATTTATACGAATATTATAAAATTGAAAGAAAAAACAAAGAAAAAGGAATTTTGACGGTTTATTGTCGTTCAAATCATGAAGAAGTAAACATTAATAGAAAATATCCTGGAATTTTAGTTTGTCCAGGTGGTGGATATTGGTTTACATCTTTTAGAGAAGCTGAACCAATTGCTTTAAAATTTGTTGAACATAATATTCAAGCTTTTGTTCTTGATTATTCTTGCTTCAATGATGGAGTTTATCCAGCACAATTTTTAGAAGGTTATCTTGCTAGAAAATATATTCATGAACATAAAGATGAATTTATGCTTGATGAAACAAAACTAGGCATCATCGGTTTTAGCGCAGGTGGCCATTTCGCTGGTTTATTATCAAATAATCATAAAAAAGATGATTTTAATTCATATTCTAAAGATTTACCAGATTTTAGATATGGTGCTTACATATATCCAGTTAATTATTTCTCACGTGAAGGCGCTCATCAAGATAGCTTTTTAAATTTAACACATAGTGATTTTGAAACTATTAAACATCTAGATTTTGACAAAATTGTTAGTAAAGATAGTCCAATTGGATTTATTGTTTCATCTTTTGAAGATGATGCAGTTGGATATAAAAATACAATGGACCTTGCAAAAGCATACTCTGATAATAATGTACCTTTTGAACTTCATATTTTTAATCGTGGAAAGCACGGAATTTCTCTTGGCGATGAAAATGTTTATAAAAAGAGTGATTGCACACCTGATAGAAAGATATTTGGTACGTGGATTGACATGCTTTTTAATTTCTTAAAAGTTAATAATATTACTATCAATGAATAAAATTACACAAATAATACCAATAAAAAAGGAAAAAAGATTCTTTTCAGCTTTTATCGACCTGTTTTTAGCTTTAATTATCGGTATATTGCTTTATGAATTTTGCTTTTTTCCTATTTTTACAAATAATAATGACTTTAAAAGTAAAGAAGTTGAAGCAAATAATTTAAGAAGTCAAATAACGGATTTGTATAAAGAAACTAGAACCAAGAAATTCGATAAAGACAATAATCCTTTAGATGATCAATATTTGTATCTTGATTTTATATACGAATTTAAAAATAATGAGAAATCATGTATTGAACATTTTTATTTAACATACGCTAAAGAAAATTATGATGATTACAGTGAAAATGATATTAAATGGTTCAATATTAATATTTTAGGTTTGCCTAAAGAAGACGAAACATATAATTATTCTTCATTTTTTACTTATAAAACTGATGAAAATGATAAGTATATTTATGATGAAATTGGAGTCTTTAGAAACGATAATAAGTTTTTAGATAATATAAACAATTATTTAGATGGCAAAATGTACGAAGATAGTTCAAAAGCATTTCAAAATCTATATTCTTGGTTTCAAAGTACATTGAATAAAGAAGTTGAGTTATTAACTTCAAGAGAACCATATCTTTCTTTATATTCAAAATACGCTTCTCTTCAAAATGAGATGTCAAATCTTCACGCTAGTTCTTCGATGTTAAGTTTTCTTGTTTCTTCATCGCTTATTTATTTAGTTATACCAATGATACTAAAGAAAAGAACTATTGGTGAAATTTGTCTTTCGCTAAGAACCATTCAAAGTAACAATTATGAAGCATCATATCTAAGAATTTTACTTAGAAATTTACTTAGAATGATTACAATTTTCCCATTTTTTACAATAATTCCAATATTTAAAGTAAATTTTGTACTATGTTTTACAATGGTTGTATACTCTTCAGCAAGTTTTAGTATAAATTCATTAACTATATTTATTATTTCAGTTATTCTTCTAGCAATTGATTTATGCATGATGATTTATTCTAAAAATGGATTATCTCTTGTTGGTTTCATTTCTAAAACCAAAACAATTGGAACAAAACCTGGCATGTCTGAAACAGTAGACGAAGATTGGTTTGATCAATAATTTTTAAAAATCTTAAATCCAAACTAGTTCCAAAAAAAAGAACTAGTTTTTTTCTAGTTCTTTTTGAAAGTATTCATTCAACTGATTATATAAATAGTCATTAGCTTGAAGTTTTGCTAGTTCTTCTTCATAAAAAGTAACATTGTATTGAACATTTAGTGGAACATTATCTTTTAAATAATCAATTGACTGTGTTCGATCGATGATGACATTTTCAAAAGTCTGTACCGCTAGATTAAATATTGATAAAGCTTCTTCCATTTTTGCTTCTTCGAGTGCATGTCTAACTTCATTAATAGATTTTGAGTGTTCTTCATCATAGAAGAATAAGTACATGGAGGAATTAAGAGTATCTGCTAAGAAAGTTGTAATATAATATACATTTTTAACAAACTCAGGAAGTTCTGATAAATTTTCGTTGTAACTAAGATAAACAGTTACATATACGAAAGTAGAAGTAGCATCTTTGCAATATTTTTTATAATTTTTTACGTTGTATCTTTTTTTATAAAGTTTATCTATAAGGCTCATGACTTAATTATATACGAAGTTGAGTTTCTTTTGAGAAGAAGTGTAATTTTTCTTTATTAAATGTAACGAAACATTTGTCATGAATATTAAGCTTTTGATTAACTTCTGTATTTGAAACTAAGTCAATTCCACCAAACAATGTGTGAACATAATATTCTCTACCTAATAATTCGGCAACTTGAATTTCAACTGGATAAGAATCTTCATTTGGCTCAAATGTTGTTTTGATATTTTCTGGTCTAATGCCAAGTATGAATTCTTCAGGTAAATCGTGCTCTTTAATATAATGATCTGGTAAAGTCATAGTATTTCCATCTTTAAATGTAATTACTCCATCTTTATAAGTGACTTCAAGAAGATTCATAGCAGGAGCACCAATGAATGATGCAACGAATGTGTTGCTTGGACTGTTATAAACTTCGATTGGAGTTCCAATTTGTTGAATATAACCTTTATTCATAACAACAATTCTACTTGCCATTGTCATAGCTTCTGTTTGATCGTGAGTAACATAAATTGTTGTAGCCTTTAATTCATCATGCAACTTGATAATTTCAGCTCTCATTTGAACACGAAGTTTAGCATCAAGGTTTGATAATGGTTCGTCCATTAAGAATACCTTTGCATTTCTAACAATAGCTCTACCTAGAGCAACTCTTTGTCTTTGACCACCAGAGAGAGCACGTGGTTTTCTGTCTAATAATTCTTCAAGTTCAAGGATTTTTGCAGCATTTATGACTCTTTTGTTAATTTCATCTTTATCAACATGAGTCATTTTTAGACCAAAAGCCAAGTTATCATAAACTGTCATATGTGGATAAAGAGCATAGTTTTGGAAAACCATTGCAATATTTCTATTTTTTGGTGCTAAATCATTAGATAATACATGATCAATATATAGTTCACCATTAGAAATTTCTTCAAGACCAGCAATCATTCTTAAAGTTGTTGATTTACCACAACCTGATGGACCAACTAAAACAATAAATTCATGTTTTTGGATATCAAGATTGAAATCAAAAACAGCTTGGACTTTATTGTCGTAGATTTTATCAATATGTCTTAATGAGACATAAGCATTTTCATCAAAAACAATGTCTTTTTGGAAGTCGTTTTTTATTACTATTTCTTCTTTAGCAGCTTTTTCTTGTGCTTCTTTTTTAGCATTTTCAATAATTTCTTTTTTTCTTTGACGTTTGAAAATTTTCTTTAAAGCACATTCTTTTTTAGGAGTTTCTCCGCTTTCAACTTCTTGTGCTTGTTCTTCTTTGACTTCATCTGTTGAATTTGTAGAATTCTCTACATGAGTTTCGGTAGCTTCAACATTTGAATTTTCTTCTAAAACTGAATTTTCGATTTTGTTTTCTTCCATATTTCTTATCCTCTTAATATCTTTTTGATATTTTTTAAATAATTATCTGTTAACAGTGTCATTCCTAAATCATTTGGATGGCAACCATCAACTGTATATTCACTTTTATCGAAATAATTATTTTCAAAGATTGAATAATTATCCATAAAATAAATATTTTTTCCTTGTTTTTGGTAATTTTTGACTACATTCTTTAAAAATTTATCATAATATTTTTTACTTCTTTTATATAATGGATAAATTTCATCTAAAGCCATGAATGTTTTGTTTGAAATAATGATTTTTAAGTCTGGATGTTTTGAGTAGATAATGTCAATAAATTGATTCAGATTGTCTTCAAGTCTATTATCATAACCAGCATTTGCTTCAGGATCGATAATAAGTAATTCTATATCTTCAATTTGAGAGATCTTTTCAGCCATTACTTTTTCTAGAAAGGCATTTCCTGAAAATCCAAGGTTGATTACTTCTTTATTTAATAATCTAGAAAGAACATTTGTAGTTATTAATCCTGGTCTTGATGTTGCGCCACCTTGAATTATTGATGTTCCATAACATACAATTTTTTCATTTGTTGGATAATTAACAGGTTCAATGTATGAATTTTTTTCTAAACCAATTTCAAGTTTTTCAACTGAAGTATAAGTTGGGAAATTTAAGATGAACTCTCTAACTTTTTTATTATGAAATCTTCCTATTGTTGATTTATATGCTCTTTTATCATAATACTCTGGAGTAGAAGAGGCATGATAGATCCATTTATTAGATTTTTCATCAAAACAGTATAAATCAAAGCCATTTTGACTATAAAAAGTCATGTTGTAGATTTCCCAGTTGCCATTTTCTCTAACGTTTAGCTTTATAACTCGTGAATTAGTTTTAAATCGAAGTTTTAAACCTGCTGAATTTAATCCAATCCATCTTAAGTTTTCATTAACTGGTAAAAAATCATTGAGGTCTTTTTGATTAAATCTTGAATATTTATCTTTTTCAGTACAAATAGTACCTAATAATTTAAATTTTGAATCGTCGTGACCATCGTAAAATCTGCATTCGATTTTTTCATAATCAAGTGCATCATCCCATTTTTTTGGTACAAATATTTCTTTTTCTTTATTATTAGATTCCATATTTAAACAAGTATAATTTAAATGAAACAAATTACAATTTCAATTCGTCTAAGTGGAGTGGTAAAGGAAACATAAATATGTCAAAAAATCATAATTTGATGCTTTTGTATATTCAAAAATATTGAAGAAAGTAATTACTTTATTTACATTTTATTGAATAAATTAGGATGAAATTTGCATTTTTTTAAGAGTTTCTTTGATACATTTAACATTTAAGATAATATAATCTAATACTTTTTCAATAAAGCTTGATAAAGGTAACGATTATTATTTGATAAATGAAGCATTTAAGTAATATAATTTGATACAAATTAAAGATAAAATATTTTTCGAGGGCAGATTATGAATGCAAAGCATAAAAAAATAAAACTTATTTTAAGAATCATTGGCTTTTCATTGATTGGAATTGGTGGAATTCTTTCAATTTATGGAATTGTTAATTTTATGGAAGCTTTCAATCATCCATCTTTCGAAGAACCAGGTGCTACTAATATTTTCTTTATAAGTCTTGGATCATCTATGGTTATTGGTGGAATTTTTTTAACTATAATTTCATTTCTCTCCGAGGTAGGAAAATATGTTTCAAAAGAAAGTATTAATATACAAAAGGACTATTTATCTGAAGCAGGCGATATTCATAAAGATTATGTAAAAAATCTTTCCCAAGGTGTTAAAGAAGGATTTAGTGGTAAAAATACTAAAAAATGTCCTACTTGTGGTAATGAAATTCCTTCAAACAGCAAATTTTGTAATAATTGTGGTGCCAAACTTAATAAAGTATGCCCTTCTTGTGGTTCTGAAAATGAAAG
>JAQXNS010000022.1 GCA_029098125.1 bacterium | reverse complement strand
ATATATTGATTGTAAAAATGTTGATTCCACAAAAAAACTTAAGTTCAAAAAGCGTAAAAACAAGAATCAATATGATTATAGAGAAAATTTTGGTATCAACAGAATAGGAAGGACTTTCAAGGATTTTATTAAATATAAAATCAAAAATAATGTTTCTTCCTATGTTCAAATGGATTTTTTAGGTTCTAGAAAAGATAGCGATCAACAAATCTTAACCTTGCATTTTTTGCCATTGGAATTTATATATATTGCCGTGTTTGACAAAAAATGTACCGTTGATGATGTGGTGAATTTATTTAATGATTTAGAGAAAAAATTAGGATTTGAAGATTTTAATCGAATTTTTCATACTGTTTTAACTGATAGAGACATATTATTTAACAAATATGAAAGTTTTGAGCAATCATCACTTGATAAAAACAAGAAACGAATGAACATATTTTATTGCAATCCAGCCTCATCATCCCAAAAAGCAAATGTTGAAAATTCAAATAATCAATTAAGAAGAATATTTTTAAAAGATGATCTTATTCAAGATGTAACATCATCGATGATTACAGAAATAAATTCTAATTTGAATAGTCGTTATTTAGCTTCTCTTGATGGAATGACGGCATATGAAGCTTTCAACTTAGCTTATGGTGAAAAAATATTAAAAGCTCTTGATGTAAGCTATGTTGAATCTAATAATGTAAGGATTTTGAACTATAAATCATATGCAAGTATTCAAACATAGTTTGCAAATACGTTTCGTTGCATTTAGTCTTACAACTCATGTACGTATTTTTAGGAAAAACAATATAAAATTATGGTCATAAAAAAACTGTGGCCCATATATAATGAACCCACAGTTTTTTTAAAAGTATATAGTTATGAAATATTCTAATTTTTAGTTAAGGAAGTTCTTGCTTCATTTGATGTAAATGAATATAAAGTTTCTTCACCCTTAACAATATTTAATGTGCCTTCAAAATACATACTATCAGTTGAACTATAAATATCAGCAAATGATTTTACTTCATCACCAATCTTATAAGTTACATCGAATACTGCATCTTGGGTGTTTCCATCAATAAGAATGTTATAAATAGTTGAAGTTGCTGTTTCACCTTCACCAGATGTAATAACAAACTCTACTGCCCAAATGTTACTTGTTAAATATGTTTGTGTAACTGTTGTAGTTTCAGTAGATTTATCAACTTTTGCACATACAATTACATCGTTAGTAAAATAATCCGTTGATGAAATACTATAACCACAAACCATGAATTTTCTTCCATCATTTGCTTCATATAAAGTGACTTTTTTACCATCGCTTGCAACAATATGATTTGCTCTTTCTTCAATAGAATCCTTTAATGATGTTTTCTTATACTTATTTAACAATATATCACCATTTTCATCTATTTTGTAATTTGCATTATTAACAGAAGAAGAACCCCATACCTTATTTTTACCAGTAGAATAAACTTCGTTTCCGCTGTATTCGCCAACATATGAAGAATAATTAAATGTTTCAACCCATTTTGCGTAGATTTCAATATTTCCAGATCCTGAATTTCCGTCCCAAGATGTTGTACATTCGGCATCAGTATACCATCCATCGAATTTATATCCAGTTCTTGTAGGCGTTTCAATAGTAACTTTAGTAGTTGGTTTTGCTTGATAGACAGCGTCTTCTTCACCATTATTTAAGTGAGCAGTAACTGTTACTGGAACAACCCATTTTGCATAGAATGTTGTTGCGCTTGATGCATAAACTCTAGTTTGGGCACTACCGCTATAGTCTTCTGATGTATACCAACCATCGAAGATATACCCTTCTCTTGTAGGAGCACTTATTTTACCTTCGCCATATGCAATGTCACTGAAATAAGTATAAACTTGATGTAATACATCAATTTCATATTTAATATTTTCAGCATCACTTTCATTTGCTTTATATCCGAAATCAAATGTAACATGTTCAGTCCATTCAGTTTCTGTAAATGTTTTGTTAACTGTGTCAACTGTAATAATCTTTCTATAATAGCCTGAATAAGTTAAGTAAATAACGTTGCTATTTTCAGCATCAACAGTATATTTGCAACTTGATGATAAAGATGAACAATTACCAGTTTGTACTGACGTGCCATTATTGTATGAAAGGCCAGTAAATGTCATGTAACCAGTACCAGTTAAAGTGATACTTGCTCCACCTTCGCTAGTATAAGTGCCAGCTAAAGTATCAGTTGGTGTATCTGTATAAATCCGGGAGTTACCAGAATATGTTGCATAAACTGTAGATAGTATTTCTTCACCTTTTGTAAATCTAATACCTGTCTCCGATCCTTTTACAGTACTAATTGATGTTCCATCAATAGTTGAAGCACTTACACCATCTGCAAATACAGGCGATTCAGCGTTTCTATAATCTCCATAAATTGATCTAGGAGTACCATTAACTGAATATGTATAATGGAAAATAGCATTAGATTTTGATCCAACCTTTAATGATTTACCATTAACATCTGAAGATCTGTCAAATCCATCGAAATCTTTTATAACTACATATGTTGTTTTAGAATTACTTAATGAGCCTTCGCCAACGATTAATGTATCTTCAGAAACCTTAATGATACTTGATAATTTACCATCAGTTGTTGCGTAAGTATTGTCTGTTTTTGTGCCAAGACTATCTGTAACATAACCAGTATAAGATTTTCTTAAACTAACTGCTCCTTCTGGGGAGATGTCAAGAGTAATATAAGATGTACTTATTGAACCGCTTGAACTGATTGAGAATCCTTTATATGTTCCATACAATTCATGAGTATCTGCTTCGCTAATCCATTTTGCATATACATCAACATCGCTTGAAATAGCAGCTGTTGAATTCCACGCTGTTTCATAAGTACTCTCGTTGTACCAACCTAAGAAATAGTAGCCTTCTCTTACTGGGTCTTCAATTGAAACTGTTTCACCAGGTTTTGTTTGTCTCTTTTCAATGATGTCATCATAGAGATGGAATGTAGCATATACTGGATCAATCCATTTTGCATAAGCAACTGTATCACCACTTAAACCGTTAGTTGGTAAAGCTTTCATGTGTTCTTTATCTATTGTCCAACCAGCAAAATATTGTCTATCATCATCTCGAGAAATTGTAGGGAGTTCGCCAACAACACTTCCATCTTCGATAAACATTGGCTCTTCGTCGCCGTTTCCACCTGCAAATGTCAAAACATTATATGTAGGTGAAATATTATTAAAACTAATATATGCGTTATCTCTTCCTTTATTTCCAGAATTATCTTTTGTATATCTAATTTGAATATATTCACCTTCAGTTACGTCTATCTCATATTTACCACTAATTCCAACATCATCAGCTGTGTTTGTTACATAACCATGAAATATTCCATCACTAAAATCAGTAAAACTAGTTCCAGATTCTTTTTTAGCAAAAATTAATTTATCATATTTTGTTTCAGATGAAACATTGTAGTTAACTGATAAAACACCTGATTTAGTAATTTTAAGAATTAAATATGAAGCACTACTATTACCTATCGGAGCAGATGTATATCTTCCTGGATTTGCTTCATCTTCTGTCCATGGATCTGCATAATTTTCGCTTACAGTAACATTCTCCCATTCAGCAGCAGAACGTTTGGCCATTTGTTTAACAATATGTGTACCGCATGTAACACAATCAGCAACAATATTTACATTAATTCCATCAGCATCATTTTCTATTCTATAATTTGAATCTTTATGAACATGTGCATCAGCACCATCACTTCCATCTTGACCTTTAATATTTCCAATTTTAGTCCAAGCACCATTAGACTTAATATAGAAATCCCATGTTGAGTAATCTAAATAAGAATCTCCATCTTTTCCTGTATCATCAGCTGGTGCGCCTGTTCCTGTTAAGAATGAAGCACCATCTTTGCCAGCCTCACCTGTATCACCTTTTTCTCCGGCTGGTCCTTGTGGACCTGTTTCTCCAGTGTCACCTTTATCACCTTTTGGACCTTGTGGACCTGTTTCTCCAGTGTCACCTTTATCACCTTTTGGACCTTGTGGACCTGTTTCTCCAGTGTCACCTTTATCGCCTTTTTCTCCAGCCGGACCTTGTGGGCCAGTTTCACCAGTATCGCCTTTATCGCCTTTTTCACCGGCCGGACCTTGAGCTCCAGTATCTCCTTTTTCACCTTTAATTGATGCAAACCATTCATCATAAGAAATTGGGGTTACACCATTTTCTTCTGCATTTTTTACATATGCATTATAGATTTCAACAATTTCAGGATCCCTTGTATCTGGTGTTGAACAACTACTTAAAGTTGTGGTTGCAACTACAGCAGCAATCACAAACGTAGCGCTTAACGCTAAAATTTTTTTTGATTTCATAACTAATACCTCGTTTTTTTAAAATTCTAGATGTTTATATAACAATGTATAATCTTTAGGTATGCTATCTTAACAAAAAATTAATAACAAAAGTGTAAAATAGTATAAAATTAATTTACTGTTAAAAATTGTTAATAAAATAATTTTTATTAAATTTTAACTATTAAAATGTAAAACGTTTGTGAGGTATTTATGAAAAAGAGAAAAATTTTAACATTATTCCTTGCTAGTTTATCGTTTAGCGGACTTATTAGTTCTTGTAACAAACCATCTACACCTGATGATCCAATTGAAGAACCACAAAAACAAACGATAGAACTAACAAAAGATGATGCAATATTATTAAATGATGTTTTACCAGAAACATTTGAAATAAGTGACGATACAAAAGCGAGTGTTGAAAACAGCAAGATTGCAAAAGTTATTGGTCAAAAAGTGTTCGCAATAAACGAAGGTCTTACTTCAGTAAAATTAACTAATGCAGATACGTATTATGAATTTAATGTTTCAGTTAAATCATATGAAACATACGAAAACACTGAAACATTCATAACAAGTGCTTCATATGGAGGCTACTTAATTGATGCTTCCGTTGGCGCGGCATTTATTAAAGGAAACACATACGATTATACTTTCTCTCCAAGCAACGCTACAGATGGCGATAAAGATTATTCAATCGTTGTTTCAAATCCTGATTTACTTGAATTCAATGAAAAAGACGGAATGTACTCATTTACTTGTAAAAAAGTAGGTAATTCAATCGTAAAATTTGTTAATTCTGATGGTTTTACAAATGCAGTATTTGTCATTAAAATTCGTGTTGGCTATTCAAATGCTGATGAATATAGATTTGGTTTACAAAAATTTGATTACTGGGGAGGTTACGGCTTCTTTGATGGATATTACCAAACAGATTCAACTAAAATAACTTTTTTAGATGATACTAGTGGTGTTTTTAGTGGAAAAGATGGTGATAAAGCATTCGATCCAATAACATTTAACTATGAAGTGGTTGAAGATGAAGATAATGATCCATACACAGTTATAATAAAAGTAACTAATTTCAATAATCCACAACAAACTTTTGGTTTATCCTATATTCGCTTTTTTAAAGCTGGTGATCAATTAATGACATATTCTGGCCAAGGCGATAACACTAGATTAAACGAAATTTATTATCCAAAAATGAATAAATAGGGGCTTATTATGAAAAAGAAAAGTATTTTATTATTTACATCCTTGGCCTTAGTAGGCTTAGGTTTATCAAGTATTACATCATGCGGCCAAGATAAAACAGAAGAACCACCTATACTTATTGAACAAAAGATTATAATTGAAGGTTCGACAACAGTAACTATCGGTCAAAGTGTTACATATACCGCAAAAAGTAATGATGTTGTTCTTGAAGGCGTAATCTTTAAAAGTTCAAATAAAAGTGTTGGTGTCATTGATTCTGATGGATTATTTACTCCATTAAGCGTTGGTACTACACGTATTAGTGCAGAATTACAAGGTTATGAAAGTGCTAGCATCGAAGTAACTGTTGTTAATCCAGAGTTAAAGGAAATGACAATAAGTACTTCAAAATCATCTATAAAAGTTGGCGAAACTGTTGAGTTTTCTGCAAGTGAAGATGCAGTAATTTGGTCATCAACAGATACTAATGTAGCAACAATTGGTAAAAACAACGGAATAGCAAGAGGCCAAGGAGTTGGCACAACTACTATCACCGCTACAAAAGATGGATTTAATCCAGCAACTTTCTTGTTAACAGTTGAAGCAAATCAAGGTGAAGATGTCGAAACTTACACAATTACATATTCAACTGTTCCAGGTTTAACATGGAATGCCACACAAAATACAGCAAAAAAAGGAGATACAGTTTCATTTACTGTAACTGTAAGCGAAGGTAGTTCATTAGTTTCAGTCAAATACAACGGTACTGAAATCACACCTAACGATGGAACATATAGTTTTATAATGCCTGCATCTGATGTTATTTTAACTGCTGAATTAGTTAGTATGGCAAATGTTTCTATCGGTGGTGATTTATCTATAGCTTTAATTGAAGATAGTGATGGAATTTATAAAGCAAAAGGTGTCGAAATTAAAAACGATTCAAGTTTATACTACCTTATTAAAGATGAAGTAACTGGCGAATATAATAAATTAAATTTCCAAAATTTTGATTTTACTAAATGTTTTGGAAGAATCCACTCTTCAAGAGATTATAAAAATTATCAATTTGATATTAGTGGTGGATTTACATATGACTTCTACTACGACCCAGCAAATGGTGATAGACCATGTTATATAAAAAGAACATCAGTTAATAATCTTCCAAACGGATCTTCTATCGATGCATTCGAAAATTTATTTGATTCTGGTGCACAACAGCCAACAACTTATCCTGACAACGTTAAATCAGTCCGCTATACATCAACTGTAAGCCAAGATGACTACAGATTTACAAAATACAAAAATAATAAATCATATGCTGAAGTAAAAATGTTAAATAGTGGAACTAAAAAAGCTGAAGTATATAAAAATTTAGAAGGAAATACATATACAGTTGTAGATACTTATCAAGAAAGCAAAAATGATCCAACCAAAAAAGACGATACAACAGTTTTTAGTGGAAAATATAATGTAGTCGACGAATACACAAACAATAAAAAATACGAATATTTAACAAAAGATGCTATTTTTGATGCAAATGCATATTCACACAACTACTACTCACTTGAATTTGACATTATGTACGCTTATAGGGTTGGTTTCGGAGTTGATGAAGGTTCATATACTTTAAAATCAATGAAGAGAAACTTCGAAAGTGTTTCAAACCCAAGTGGCGGCTTTGTAACTACTATTACATCAAGTAAAACCTATGATGATGAAAAATATAAATACCATTTTGAATATTTAGTTACTATCGATTTCAATAAAGATGGTTCAATAAATAATGGAACTTATTCTGAAAAACGCTATAACGAAGATGATTATGACTTCGTTAATGACAAGTTTAAAACAGGCGGAAAAGAAAGAGGAACAAGCATCAAAGAATTAACTTTTGCATATGAATACGGAACTAATCTAGAAGAAGCTCCTGAATATAATGAAGCCCCTTACTTTATCAGCGAGATTTCAAATGTAAGAATTAATAATGATTCAATAAACAAAGATACAAGTATTAATCAATTAAAGAAAAATGATTGGATAGAAAAATCTAGAGGAACATTAAAATATAATTACGCTCCTGAAACAGCACTTGATGATTGGCAATACGATGTTATTTCTTCAAGTAATACAAACGTTATTGACCATAGCAACGTTTATACTACTTATGAAGCTGTTGGCTTTGGTGAGTCAGATTTAGTTATTGGTAATCACACAACAAATAAAGTAACAAGTGCGCCAGTCAAAGTTACAGTACCAAATGATGGTGTTGAATTAAGATATCCATATTGGAATAGTGTCTGGGGTCAAACAAGCCAATATAATGTTATCGATAATACAGCAGATGATGTTTTTGTTTATGCTGGAATTAAATCTTACATCGGACTTTACACTTCTCCTCAAGGCGCTGATAATACAAACTTTACATTTACAGTTTCTGATCCTGATTTAGTCTCTGTTGAATACAACCCAAAGAATTACTTATTTACAATCGATGCAACTAATGCTGCTTCTCTAAAAGAAAGTAAGAAAGTGGCATTAACAGTTACTTGGCCAAAAGGTAGTAAAAACTTAGGTATTACTTTAATACCATTAAATGCTACAAGTGAAGATAAAGTTGTTGGTACATGGGTTTATGAAGGCGATAAATCAAGCCCAGCAGCAAAATTGGTTCTAACAACTGATGAAACTTATTCTTATAGCGGTTCTTCATACAATAAAGGAACAATTGAATGGGGTACATACACATTAACATTTGGCTGGGAAATTAATAATAAAAAGCAATTAGTCATTAAAGGTGGAAAATTAGTTGATACAAAAGATGGAAACTATATGCTAGATCATTTCAATCTTGATTATGATTCAGATAATGACAAATTAGGAGTTTCATTAACATTATCCAGTTGGGATGGATTGGATTCAGGCACAACTGTTTCAGTCTTTGGTGATTATTACACTACTGATGATGAATTTGTAGAATACTTCACAGATTTCTCAAGAAAAAATTAATAACTAAAAATAAAAAATCACTAATCTAAATCGATGATTAGTGATTTTTTTCTATCCTAATTATATATATTAATTAATCTCTACTTGGTAAGACATTGTTTTACACATTTCATCTAAAAATGGAATGGAGGTTGTACCAAAATCAGTGAAATGGAAATCAAAATATGCATATTGATTTTGATACATAAAATATAAATAAATTCCAAATTCTGATTTTGAAATGTCATTACTATTTAAAGTGAAGTTAAATCCGGTGCCAACTAAGTCAATATCTTTAATATCAATAATTTGATATAGTTGAAAATTCATAAATAATGATGCAGCTAAACTATAGTCTGTTGAATAATAAGTTTTATCAACATCGTTATAAGAATAGTATTCAAGATAGTTAAACATCATAAGATTCTTTGGATAATTCATAACTTGACTTATGTCGCTTGTTGCATCACTAATTGGAGAACCAAAAAATGGTCTATAAGTATATTCTTTTTTAGTTGTATCGTATCCAACAACAATTTTATAAACACCATTAAAGTGACGTGACTCTCTTTGAACTTCGACACCATTTTGAGTATAAATTGCTGTAAAATCACGATCTGAAATACCAAAATAAGCTGATGAATAAGCAAGGTATTCATTATCCGGATTATATAAAGTTGCAAAATAATCCTTTGTGTAATATTCCTTACCAACTTCTATTGAAGTGCCATCTGCTTCATTATTATAAACTGTTCTTGAATAATTATCCTTATTAAATAAGTCTCTAAATGTTGCCCACTCTTCAGGAACAGTAAAATAGGTTCCACCCAGTCTTAAAAAATTATCTATTTGTTGATTTTTAGAATTGTTAAAGTTTGTAACAATAGAATTCACAAAATATTTGTCTTCTTTAAAACCCATTGAGAAGATTAGTTTTTGATCTTCTTCACTTTCATCAATTTCGCAAGTAAATGAAGAAACATTAATTATTTCATTTTTATCTAAGCCAATTAATTCTAGATATGAAATTCTATTAGCGTTTTCTTTTATGGTTATTGCCTTTCCATCATCAAAATATGAAAGATCAAAAATGCTTAAATCTTTATATAAATCACATTTTTGAATGTCATTAATTGTTTCACCATTTTCTTTGATTAATTCACCACCGACAATTTCATTTGCATCATTGATACTAATATCATATACTCCATCTTCCGATTTAATATAGCCAAATTTAAGAAGAGAATTAAAATAAACGCCATCGTAAATTGAAATATTACCAGTAGTTTTAAAATAATAATTATCTGTAATAATAATTGTATAGTTATCAACATCATTTAACTTAGTAATTAATTCTTTTACTGAAGAAGATGTAAAATCTATAGGTTCTTCAACAACTGGAGTTTCTTGTGCGCAACCACTAAGCATGAGTGGCAAAATTAATAATAAAATCTTACTTTTTTTCATAAAAACCTCAACTTATATAATTTTAATTAAATTAATATATTTATCAACCAATATTATATTTTCTTATTTGCAACAAGAATGATAGATCTAATGTAAAATACTTTGTGTCTCATTTAAAAAATGAAGAAACAAGTAAACTTACATTTTAGTAACAATAATATCTAATGTACCAGAAACATTTACTTTATCGTTTGCGCTTAAAAAGAAAGAATCAAAAGGATTTGCAATAAAGTCCCCAACCTTTCCAGACCCTTTTACAACAACAATATTTAAAAAGCTATTCTGATCAGATACAAGGATTTTCTCCCCATCTATTGAATATCGTTTTGAAGAAAAATATTGGGTTTCTGCAAGTTTTTTTGAATTATTATCTTCAATTTCATACTTATTTAAGTCAATTACCTTTAAAGCTTTATCTATATGAAGTTCGCGTTTATTTCCATTTTTATCAACTCGGTCATAATCATAAACACGATAAGTTAAATTTGAATTTTCTTGAATTTCAATAAGTGTAATACCTTTACCAATTGCATGTAAAGTTCCACTTTTCACTAAATAAGTTTGGCCATCTTCAACTTCGAATTCATTCATGTAATTAATAATATCTCCATCGTTTATGGCATCACATATCTCATCTTTATTGCAATTATCATTTAGTCCAAGATATATTTTTGCTCCTTTTTCATGTGAAAGTATGTGCCACACTTCAGTTTTGCCAAAAGAATTCTCATACTTTAGAGCATATTCATCGCTTGGATGAACTTGAACACTTAAATCTTCTTTTGAATCTATTATTTTTATTAACATCGGAAAAAATGGAAAATTATCAATATTGTTTCCCAAATCGCTTCTTAAGGCAACTTATTTTAAACTTTTGCCCTTATTTAAACCCGAATCTATAATAGAAAGTCCATCATCATGAAAAGAAAGAACCCATGCTTCTGCAATTTTATCAAAATCACAATCTTTATAAATCTTCTTTAATTTTGTACCACCCCAAATATAATTTTTAATTGCTGGTTTTAATTTTACTAAGCTCATAATATGCTCCGATTTCTTATAATTTAATCAAATACTTAATAAAGTTGCATTTAGTCTTTCACAAATCCATCAATAGTATTTACTCGTAAATTTGTTAAAAAATGCATTATTTTATTGAAATTTATCCTAAAAGTAGCAATAAATCTCATTATTGAATTTCTTCATTTAAGAGCAAATAGCATTGCATTTAGTCTTTCCGTTGCATTTCATCATATTCTTTGATATTGAAATTTTTATACTATTTTCTTAGAAAAATGGCTATAATTTGTCTCTTGTTCTTAATTCAAGTGCGATTTTTTATCAAAAATGTTGCATTAACTCCTTCAAAAACAGAAATCACCAATTGTTGCATTAACGCTTTCAAGTCGCGTTCAAGTTTTATTGGGTTTTAGCCCATTAAAAAGGAGCGATTTTACCATCAAATCCTATAAAATAAAACTACATTTTTTCCATAATAAAATAAAATGCGTTTATAAAAAAACCGAATTAATTTTAATTTCCAATAATTATATATCTACTATTTACAGAAATATGAAAAGAGCTATTTTGCTACTTTAAGTGCTTAAAATTTATACTTTTTTCTTAAAAAGTTAAAAATATTATCAATTTCTTCCTCTAAAATATCATTTGTTGATGATAATTCTATATAAAACTTACATTTTGGTTCAGTTCCACTAGGTCTAATTTCAATATTTGAATCATCAGAAAACACAAATTTTATAACATCACTAATAGGAAGTTCTTTATAATCCTTTATTATATTGTTATTTATTTCATATATTTTTTGCTTTTTATAATCGATTATTTTAGTTACAGTTCTATCGCCAATTTTTAAAATGGGATCATTACGTATTTCGTTTAAAATTCTAATAATTTCATCTTTTCCATTTTCTCCACGAAGGTAAATATTAAAAAGTTTACTCTTATAAAATCCATATTTTTTCTCGAGATTTTTATATGCTTCAACTAAATCAAGGCCCATATTTTTATAATAGTTTGCTAATTCCGTATATAAAAGAATAGCTTGGGTACCATCTTTATCCCTAACTTCTTTAGAAATTAAGCATCCGTCACTTTCTTCATACCCAAAGACAAAATTATATACATTGCCGTTTGTTTCATAATAATGGATTCTTTCGCCAATATATTTAAATCCAGTTAAGAATGATTCTAATTTTACTCCATATGAATCACAAATTTTCTTTCCTAAATGTGAAGTTACTACTGTGTTAAATACTATGGAGTTTTCTTTTAAAGTTCCATTTTCTTTTCGCTTCATCAAAATATAATCAAGTAAAAGATTTGCTGACTCATTTCCACTTAAAAGTACATATTCATTATTGTGAAGTGCTGCTACTCCAACTCTATCACCATCTGGATCATTCATTAAAATGATGTCTGCCCCAATCTCTTTTGCTCTTTTAATCGGTTTGATATAACTATTTTTTTCTTCTGGATTAATTGCATCGCATCCACTAAATTCTGGATCAAATGATTCGAATTCTTTAAACACTTCAAAGCTATAATTTGCTTTTGTTAAAACTTCTTTAACTGAATTTAAACTTGCGCCATGGTTAGAAGAATATAGTACTTTAATAAGCTTTTTGCTCTCATTATCTAGCCTAATTTTTAGAACCATGTTAACATACTCTTCATCTATTTTTTTATCAAAAACCTTGCAGAAACCCATTATTTTTGATTTTTTATATGAAAAATCAAGCACATCGCCTAATAGATTTATCTCATTAATTATTGGTTCAATTTCAGAGGGAACAAGTTGTGTTCCAACTTCATTATATAGTTTAAATCCATTGTCAGTTTTAGGATTATGGGAAGCTGTTATCATGATTCCACCTAATGCCTTAACTGCCCTAACAGCAAAAGATAATTCTGGTGTAGGTCTTAAAGAATCAAATATATAAGTATTAATTCCAATTTCATTTAATGAATCACTTACAAGTAAAGCGTATTTTCTAGAATTTTTCCTATTATCATGAGATATCACAACACCTTTTAATAAATCTAGATTTGATTTAATTAGAAAATTTCCATATCCAATGGACAATTTTTTAATTAAATGAACATTAATTCTATTTGTTCCAGGCCCCATTTTGCCTCTAAGGCCGCCAGTTCCAAATTCAATATCCTTAAAAAATGCGTCGTCAATCTCTTCCTCCGACATATTTTTTAAAATTATTTTTTCTTCATCGCTAATTCTATTTGAGTTTAGCCACTTTAAGTATTTT
>JAQXNS010000021.1 GCA_029098125.1 bacterium | reverse complement strand
GGGAATGCTTTATTTAATAATTGTACAATAGTTTCTCTTCCACATAATGAAGACACTTTCATTGTTGCTCCTGCTCATCGATCAACAGTTAGCGAAGGCTTTGTTTTTAAAGACTGTAAAATAATGAAACACAAAGATACAAAAGAAGATTCAGTTTTCCTAGCTCGCCCTTGGAGAGATTATGGTATTGCAACATTTATAGATTGTTATCTAGATAGTCATATTAAAAAAGAAGGCTTTTCTAAATGGCTTGATACTGATAGACACGCTCATGCTAGATTCAGTGATATAAATTCATATGGTCCAGGAGCTAGTGACTTATCAAAGCGAGTAAGTCGGTCAAAGTGTAAAAAAAGAGACTAATAGATTTTAAGATGCAATCATTAACTGAATAAGTCCAGAAATTTTTTCTCAAAAACCCTTCAAAACTCAACTATTTTTGCAAAATTATAAAAAATGTCCAATTTTATACTAAGAAAACTGGACATTTTATTTATAGTGTTATTTTAATAATTTGTTCAATTCAGGGTACTTTCTCATTTCATTTGTAAGTAGTTCAAGAACCATTCTTGCACCTTTTTCTCTTAAATGAGTATCGTCTTCTTTTCCCTCTGGATAATTTGGATATTCACCACTTTTGAAATTCATAAAGTATTCTTTTGATCTCTCTGGACCTTCATTTTCAATTTTTTCTTTAGTTAAAGAGCAAAGGTCAATAAAAATAACATCTTTTTCCATTGCTAATTCTTTCATTGCTTCTGGGAACTTGCCATGATTATTGTTTTCTAACTTATCACCAACAAATTTTCTTCGATAGATTGAAGAAAGAAGAACTGGTGTACCATTTTTTGATTTTGCAAAATCGATATATTTTGACAAGTAATCTTTATATGTTCCGAATGGTTCCGTTTTTCTTTCTTTATCTTCTTTTTCGTCGTTATGACCAAATTGAATAAAAAGGAAATCACCATCTGTGAATTTTTCTATTACACTATCAAATCTGTGCTCTTCAAAAAAACTCTTTGAAGAGCGACCATTTTTTGCAAAATTATGGACTTTTGCAGGGTTTTTTAAATATTCTTCAAAAAATTGTCTCCAACCAACTTGAGGAAAAGTTGACTCATCATTAGTTTGACAAGTCGAATCACCAATTAAAAATATATTATTCATTTATCTTGAACTATCAAAATATGCTTTAGCATTATTGAATGCGATATCTTGAAGCATCTTTCCTAAAAATTCAATGTCGTTAGGATATTCACCATTATTTACTAAATCAGCAACAAAATTACATAGAAGTCTTCTGAAATATTCGTGTCGAGTATAGCTTAAGAAAGATCTTGAATCTGTTAACATTCCAACAAATCTTGAAAGTAAACCTAAATTAGATAATGCTTTAAATTGGTTAATCATTCCATCTTTTTGATCTAGGAACCACCATGCAGAACCTAATTGCATTTTTCCAGGTACTCCTTCTTCTCTAAAACAGAATGCAAGTGTTGCAAGTAACTCATTATCGCTAGGATTTAATGAATATAGAATTGTTTTTGGAAGAGAATTTGTTGAATCAAGTTCATCGAGAATTCTTGATAATGGTTCTGCGATTGTACCATCATTTATTGAATCAAAGCCTGTATCTGGACCAATTTCTCTCATCATTCTTGAAGAATTATTTCTTAAAGCTTTTATGTGATATTGTTGAACCCAACCATGAGATTTATATTCTTTACCTAAAAGAACAAGTAAATAGCCTCTATATTTTTTAACTTCACTATCAGTTATAGTTTCACCATTAATTCTTTTTTGAATAATAGTATCAACTTCTTCATCATTTGTTTTTTCATAAACTACTTTATCAAGAGCGTGGTCGCTAATTCTACAGCCATTTTCGTGAAAAAATTCTATTCTTTCTTTAATTGCAGATTTTAAAGTAGCTAAATTATTTACTTTATATCCAACTACATTACTTAAGGATTCGATATATGGTAAGAATGAATCCCAATCAATATTTAATAATTTATCTGGTCTAAAAGCAGGATAAACATGAACTTTAAAAGATTTATCTTCTTTTAATAATTTATGATATCTTAAATCGTCTATTGGATCATCAGTTGTGCAGATTGTATCAACGTTACTATTTTCAATAATTTTTCTTGCTGTTAATGTTTTTAATGTTTCATTCATTGAATCATAGATTGAAGACGCATTTTTTGGGCTAAAGTTTTCATAAATTCCAAAATATTTTCTTAATTCTAAATGTGTCCAAATATATAATGGATTACCAACTGTATAAGGAATTGTTTCAGCCCATTTTAAGAATTTATCTTTTTTTGATGCATCGCCAGTGATGTATTTTTCACTTACGCCATTAGCTCTCATTGCTCTCCATTTGTAGTGGTCACCAAAATGTCCTTCAACGAGCCAAAGATCAGTAATAGAATCAAATCTTCTATCTTCATAGATTTCTTTAGCGTTTAAATGACAATGATAGTCATAAATTGGCATTTTTTCGACGTATTTGTGATATAGAACTTTTGCTATATCACTATTTAACATAAAGTCTTTTCCTAAAAATTCTTTCATAAACTACTCCTCTTTCTCTCTTAATATTTCGCTATATGCCATGATGAATGGTGCAACACCATTCACTTCATTTTCAACTTTAGCTTCGCTGTAATAATATGATTTGCTACCATCGCGTTTCTCATTATCTAGCCCAGCGACTTGACAGATTCCTCCAATATAATATCTATTATCACGTTTAACTGCACTAATCAATATTTTGTAGACACTTTACTATTTTTTGGACCATACATTTCTTTATAGGCTTTAGGTGTTAGATATCCTAGTGCATATGCTGGTCTTTCTTAATTGAAGAATTCGATATAGCGTTCAACAAGATCTGGAACGTTTTCGCAGTCATTTATTTTAAAATCGATAAACATTTCAGTTTTTGCCCGTCCATTAATTGCTTCCATTGCACCATTGTCTGTTGGAGTTCCAGCACGGGACATTGAATGGTTAATGTGATATAGTGGTAGTAGCTCATTGTAGCTTTTAGAGGAGTAGACTGAACCTTGGTCTGTGTGAAGTGTGCTTAAAACCAACATTGCTAAATGTGTCTTTCGACAGGTCGAAAAAGTCAGCAGCATGAAATGCTTT
>JAQXNS010000020.1 GCA_029098125.1 bacterium | reverse complement strand
TTTTCTTGGTTACACTTATTAAAACTGTTACTAATAAGCATATACATGTAACCGCAATAAAGGCATAAGATTCAAACATTTCCATAAGTATTTTATTTTACCACACTATAGATAAGTATAAAATAATCAAATTCTGATATCGTGTATTGCAAAACTGAACATTGTTCAGCATCATAGATGCATGAATAATTTAAATGCAAAAGAAGAAATAATTGTTTTTACAATCAATTTAATTAAAAAAATATCATGGAAATTTAGAAAAAGTTACAATTAGAGAAATTGCTTCACTTGGAAACTGGAGTGTAGGTTTAATTAATTATCATTTTAAAAAAAAGAAAACCTTATAAAAATATGTGTTAATAAAATTATTGAAGGCGTAGTTTTTAATTACTCCCCAGATATGAGTAACGATGATAATAAAACAGCAATAGAAAATGCAACTTTTCAACTAAAAAAAGCAGGAAAAGAGATTTTTGAGTTCTTTTTTAAAAACAAAAAGATCGTAAAAGTCTCAATTTTAAGTGATTATAACGAATATCATGATTCAACAAATTCATTTTTTTCTGTTTGTGGATTCTCAAACATAATTAATAAAGAAATTAATGATAAAAATAAAAAAGATTTAATTGCGCTTATGTTTGGTTCTTTAATACAGACAGCTTTTTTAAAGAGTTACGAAAATAATAAGTTTTTAGATTTTGATTTTGGCAAAAAAGAAGAAAGAAATCGATATATTGATCAAATAGTTGATATTTTAATGGAATAAATTTATGAGATTTAAAATTTTTAGGGGTTTTATACTCTTTTGAACGATATTTATTGCTCTTGGAGCTTTTGTTGGTTCAATTTTGATTCTTATCAAACCTGATGGTAGTTTATTTTTTTAGATGGACTACTTCCTTATTTTAACGTTCTTCCTTTTAGTGATATTTTGTTTCAAGATTACATTTTTTCTGAGATTATGCTTTTTTTAATTAATGGGGTAACAAATTTAATTGCTTTTATCCTTATATTATTAAATAGGAAGAGCGGATATGTTCTTGGAACGATTTTTGGCATTACATTGATGGCCTGGATTAGTATCCAATTTGCTATTTTTCCATTCTTTACGATTGATCTTTTTTATTTTATTTTTGGATTTTTACAATTCGTTTGTGGATATGTTGCTCTTGTTTCATATTGTCAAGTTAAAAAAATGCAAATTTTAAAGCTGAAAAAAATAATGAAAATTCATCAAATTTAGTAATTTATTTTTCGCGAACTGCCACAGCAAAAAAATTGCTTATCAAGTTGCATTAGAAGAAAAAGCAAAAATTTATGAAATCAAAACTAGTGAAAAAATCGATGGAGATTTAGGCTTTTGGTGGTGTGGAAGATTTGCAATGCATAAATGGGGCATGGATTAAGAAAAAATTGATATAGATTTATTAAATTATTCAAAAATTATCATTGTTTCACCAATTTGGGTCTTTAGAATTTCTTCACCAATTCGCAAATTTTTAACTGAAAATGCTGAATATATAAAAGATAAAAATGTTGAAATTGTCTTAACACATTTTAATCCATTCGTACAAAATGGTGCGATTAAAGAGATCAATAGTTATATTAAACCAACAAAGATAAGATCTTTTATCACGCAATTAGACCATTATAAAGAAGCAAAAAACATTAAAATTAGTTAATTATTGTAAGATTATTCAAATCTTAAATATTTATTTCTAGTTAATAATGATATAATAACCAAGGCGCGAGGTATTAACATGTTTAAAAAAGGTTTATCTACTTTATTTTTATTATCATTATTTGTAACTTCATGTTCTTCTATTGATAATACAACAGGAGGAGAAAAATATTGTTCACTAATAATTAATAATGTTAGCGGTGGTACTGTTAACGTTGTTGAAAATCTTGATTTAGCCAAAATAAAAGTAGGAACAACTCTTAATTTTAGAGTTGAAACTGAAGCTGGATATACTCTTGATTCATTGCTTGTAGATAATACAAACATAACTAGTAGTTTAAAATTTCTATTTTTAGAAGCAAAAGAATACAACGTTTATCCAACTTATATTAAAAATGGCGATGTCGTTGATGAAGAAAAAACAGGTTATGTTACTTCAGAAACAGCTTCTAATGGTTCTTTTTATGTAAGTAAAAGCGAAGGAAAAGTTGGTGAAACAATAGTTGTTACAACTTCACCAAATAGTGGATATGAAACTGAAAATGTCACAGTTAATGATGAAGATATAGCAAAAGTTGAAACAAATAAGTATCAATTTTCACTAAAAGAAGGTGAAAATAAGGTAAAAGTCACTTTTAAATACATTGAAACCTCTGGATCTGAAGAAATCAATCTAACAGATTTATATAAAGCTTCTAAAATCAAACCATCTCGTGGTTCTCAAGGAACAATTGATCAATATTACGAACCATGTAGAGGCAAAAAAGGTAAAGAGTTAAAAGACGCATTACATAATATTATTAAGGGGCATAAACAATTTTCTTATAGCAGTGCAACAAGCGCAATGAAAAACATGGATGCTGATCCTTTTAATAAAAATAATATGTATTATATTTATGAAGGAAGTTTACCAAATTCAACTTCGTATAATAAAGAACATACATGGGCAAAAAGTCATGGTAAATTTGATGGAGTTTTACCAATGCACAGTGATTATCATAATTTAAGACCATCTGATAGTGGCATCAATTCTAGAAGAGGAAATTATGATTTTGGCACAGTTAGTGTTCATAATTCAACAACAAGCACATCAAAAAGAGCATCTCAAGATGGAAATTATATAGGAACAGGAAAAAATACTACTTCTACAGTTTTTGAGCCAAAAGATGAATTTAAAGGTGATGTCGCACGTATCATTTTCTATATGGCAACAAGATATGAAGGAGATAATGGCGAATATGACCTTGAAGTAAATGGAAAAATACCATCAAATTATAATAATTTTACAAGCGGCGCAAAGGGACTACATGGTAATTTCATAGATTTATATGAATGGTTAAAAGTTGATCCTGTAAGTGATTACGAAGTTAATAGAAACAATGTAATCGATATAGATTATCAACACAATAGAAATCCATTCATAGATCATCCAGAATTTATTATCATGATTTATGATAAAAATTATTCAGGACCTGGTGCATTGAATTAAAAAAACTTTAAGGGATGTTTAACTAATTTAGCTTAGTTTCATCTCTTTTTTGTTGCGTTTAAATTGCAAATATTGAAGTTGGTGGGGCAATTTTTTTACATTGCATTTTAAAATTATATATCTTTCTTTTAATTTTTATAGGGATGGCGCTTCACCTTTTAAGGTATTTTTTTGAAATTGTAATTAGAAAAAGTAAACTAGATTTCATTAAAGTTTTAAAGGTTCCAAAAGTTCGATTTTTACAAAAATAGTGTAGTTCTGTGGGGTTTTTGAAATATTTTAATAAAAATTAATGGCAAAAACAGCTAATTTTTTAACGAATTTCTCTTAATATTTTTTGAATCTTAATATTAAAAATCATAATAAATTCTTCCGATAAATTTAATAATTTTTTTACTATGTAAAACAATAAAAAATCTTTATAATATTATCGGTATTTAAGTAGGAGGAAAAAGTATACTTATGAAACTTAAATCAAAATCTCTACTATACGTTCTTCTCGTAAGTGCAGTAGCAGGTATAACTGGTTGTAAACCAAATAGTTCAAAAGATGAACTTGATGTTAAAACAAACGGTACAGATTTAACAACAACTGTTAAATTTTACACAAATCTTTATGACAAAGATCCAGAAAATCCAACAGAATCAAAAATGATGGATGAAATTATTGCTGATTTCAATAAAATTTATCCAAATATTAAAATTGAATATGAAAAAGTTGGACAATACGCTAAAGTAAACGAAAGAATTACAAACGAATTAAGCACACCTAGCCAACTTCCAAATATGGCTGTTTGTTATCCAGACTACGTTGTAAATTATTTTGATAGCGGAAAAGTCTTAGATATGGACAAATATATGAACAACAGCATGATTGGATTTGGTGTTCAACCAAAAGAAGGTTCAACAACTGAAGTTATCGAAGATTCAACAACAAAATATGATGATTTCAACAAAGCTTTCCTTGCTGAAGGTCAAAAATATATCGAAGAAGGTACATATTCACTTCCATGGTATAAAAATAGTGAAGCATTATTCTACAATGCCGATGTTTTAGATAGAGTTTTAGGTGCAGGTAAATACAGCTTAACAAATTGGGAAGATTTACTTTCTACTGCAAGAACATTACTTAATAAAAAGTTTGAAACTGAATTATCAGTATATAAAGTTGGCTATTTCAACCATGAAGTTAGATGGAAAAAAGGTGAAGTAACTCCAATTGGATACGATTCACTTGATAATATGTACATTACATTCTCAGAAATGATGAATGTTCCATATGGCGGAAACAAAGACGAAAACGGAAACGGTGTAATTGACAAAGCTGAAGCTGTAAAATTCTGTGACGAAAACGGAAATCCAGATCAAAAAGTATTCAACATGGTTAAAATGTTAAAATCATGGTATGATGAAGGTATTTATACAACAAGTGAAATGCTTGATACAGAAGGAAAAGGCAATTATGGTGTCTGGAATGTCTATGACTACAATCAAGAATGTTTCATTTATATAAATGGAAGCAAAAATGCTTGGTATGGATCACAAAATTCATTTAGAGGAAAAGTTATCGGAACTCCTTCAATCGATGATGGTTTACTTTCAGGAACAGCAATGAAAGATAAAACAGCAAAATCAAAAGCAATGTCACAAGGTGCAAATATTGTTTTCTTCGATAAAGACAATGATTCAAATATTGGAGCTTGGTTATTCTATAAATTCTTAACAAATTCTAAAAATAGTGCAAAAGTTGCTGAACAAATGTCATCAATGCCTGTTAGAACATCTTCATATAATGAAGCAAATTTAACTTCTGTTATGTCAAGCAAAGATGCTTATCCAGAAGCAATTGTTCGCACAGCAGGTGAGAAAAAAGAATTTAATGGTGTATTAACTGATACAGTTGACTTTACTCCAAACAACAATCAATCAACAAATTATACTTATCTTCAAGCAAATGTTTATGACATTTATAAACAATACAGTGTTAATGAACAAACATTTGTTGCTCCAGTTTCACAATTCTCATATTCAACAAGAAGTGCTGTTGAAAGTATGATGAAAAATATCTTAAGAAGTGAAAAAACTGGAACAGAATTAGATAATTTAATTACTTCTGAAATTAAAGAAGCATACAAAAATATCTAATTTAATCACAAAAACTATCAAAAAAGGGCATTTGCCCTTTTTTTGTTTGCTTTAATGTCTTAAATAAATAGGAAAAATGCCGATAATTTTGTATAATAAATATTCGAAAAAGGAAGAAATCATGAACAAAGAAATTAGAGAGTTGATTGATAAAAGAAATGCTGGACTTTGCTTTATTGTCCTTTCAATTATTTTATTTGTCACTGGTTTTTTGTTTATTCCCCTTGCAATAGTGGATGAATATTTTGTTCCTAACTCATTTGAAGCGATTTTAGTTTATATTTCTTTTTCACTTGCTATTTTTTTACTAGCTTTTGGTATTATTAGAACTTTTATTATTAGTAAAAAAATTAAATTAATTAAGAATGGAAATTAACAAATTATCGAAATATGCTAGTAATGAAAAAGCAAAAACTAGCAAAAAAATATATGCTTATTTAATTGATTTCTTTTT
>JAQXNS010000019.1 GCA_029098125.1 bacterium | reverse complement strand
AATTGAGGAAATTTTTGGCAATTATAAAATTGAATTAAGTGAAGAATTACCTCTTGAAGATTTACTTATCAGAATTAAAGCATCATCTAGTAAACGTGAAGCTCGTGAGTTTATTAAAAATGGTGCTGTTAGTATTAATGGTGAAAAACAAACTGATAATATGAAAATACTTACAAGAACAGATGCATTGTATAATAAATATTTGATTGTAAGACGTGGTAAGAAAAATTATTATTTAGTTTCTTTTAATTAATTTATGTTTTTAAGTTCTACATTAAAAAAAGTGTTCTTGATACTAGTTTTATTAGTAGAACTTTTTTTGTACACTTTGTTCTTATATTTTGATTTTAACGATATAAATATTGAAATTTCAAATTGGTTAAAATATGTCGGAATTATCATTTGTTTTTTGGCTTCATTAATTCCAATATTTTCAAAAAACTCTGCAAAACCCCAATATTTTATTCCGTTTTCTCTTTTTTTCACATTAGTAAGTGACTATTTCTTACTAATAAATACAGATAAGAACTTGTATATTTTTGGGGTAGTCATTTTTATAATTGTCCAACTATCCTATTTCATTTACATTGAAACCTTAAAGAAAAATAAAACAAGTTTTTTGATTTCATTAATATTTAGAATAATTTTATCTTCGATATTGATTATTGTTCTTTCAATAATAAGATTTGATTTACTTTCTATAGTTAGTGCTTGCTATTTTGTTGAATTGTTAATGAATTTTATTACTTCATTAAGTCTCATAAAAATAAATAAATACTTTCTTATTTTTTCGATTGGTTTGTTGCTATTTATTGGTTGTGACATATCAGTAGGTTTGACTAATCTTGATTTATTCGAAGGGCATATAAAAAACATAGTTAGCAATTTAATGTGGATATTTTATTTGCCAAGCCAGGTTTTAATTTCATTTTCTAATTATATTAATTTTAAAAATATCGTTTATCGAGTCTAATTAACGATTGTAGTAAAAAGATCCTTTTTTAATTGATTCTGAAATATCACTTCCAACTAATAATTGAACAAAGCCAAGAGCAAAATCAATAGTTGCCATTGGTCCTTTGCCTGTAATTAGATTACCATCAACAACATAATATTTATCAATGAATGTTCCCCCAAAATCTTCATTCATTGAATTGAAACAAGTATATTTTTTCCCATTTAATAGTCCTAAATGGCCTAAAATTGTTGGCGCAGCACAAATCGCTCCAACTTTTTTATTACTATTCATAAAATATTTAATGATATTTAGAAATTCTTCATTTCTTTCCAGACTTTGATAATGTGGTCCTCCTGGAATAAAAAGCGCATCATAACTTTTGATTATTTCAGGATAAAAAGGTTTCATATTTTTAATTTCTATTCCATGAGAACCAATGACACTTTCTTCATTTTTAATTGAAATTATATCAACATGGATGTTTCCTCTTCTTAAGATATCGATTGTCCCTAAGGCTTCTAACTCTTCAAAACCATTGTCTAATATACATACAACATTCATTTATTTTTAACTCCTTACTCTATATAATTATTATTATATCAAAAAGAGGTGTTAAATGGTCTATTCTTACTATATGCCTTCAAAATTAATTATCGGAGAAGGCTCTTTAAAAAAATTACATGAACAAAATATCCCATTCAAAAAAGCTTTAATAGTTATGACAAATGGGAAAAGTTTGGAAAAAAATGGATATTTAGATATTCTTATAAACGAGTTAACTAGTTCATCTATTTCGTATGTATTGTTTCAAGAAGTTATGCCAAATCCTACTCATGATAATGTTATGAAAGGATCAAATATTGCGCATGAGAATAATTGTGACTTTATTATTGGTTTTGGTGGAGGAAGCGCTATTGACTGCGCTAAAGCGATAGCAATAATGGTTACTAATCCTGGTGAATATTGGGATTACATTAAAAACGGCTCTGGTTTGGGAAAACCTTTAGTTAACAAACCCCTTCCTTTAATTGCAATTACTTCAACTGCAGGGACGGGAACTGAATCAGATCCACGGATGGTTGTAACAAAAAATGATGAAAAAATAGGTTACGGAAATGACTTAACTTATCCTTATCTTAGTATCGTTGACCCATCTTTAACTTATACAATTCCACCTCATTTGACTGCATACCAAGGATTTGATGCCTTATTTCATAGTTTAGAAGGATATGTAAATAAACATCATAATGACATGTCCGATATTTTTGCAGAAAAAGCTATTTCCTTATTATTTAAATATTTACCTATTGCAGTTAAAGAACCAAATAATGTTGAAGCTAGACACTTTGTAAGCCTTGCAAACACATTGAGCGGTATTAATGAGTCGACAAGTGGATGTACTGGAGAACATGCGATTGAACATGCTTTAAGTGGTTTAAATCCTCAACTTATTCATGGTAAGGGTTTAATTATTATTTCCTTAGCATATTATCAAACTTTGCTTAAAAATGAGATTGCTCTCGATAGATTTTCTAAACTTGTAGAACTTATTTCTCCTAAAAAACCTGCAGAACCCCAATATTTTTTGCAATTACTTGAAAAATTACAAGAAGATTGTGGCGTCAATAACTTAAAATTAAGAGATGAAGGT
>JAQXNS010000018.1 GCA_029098125.1 bacterium | reverse complement strand
TCAAGATGTTTCAGATAGTGGTCAAACAACATTTATTGAACCAAAAGAAGTTTTAGAACAAGAAAATAGAATGACTGTTTTAAAAATTCGTGAAAAAGATGAAATTAGCAAAATTTTGCATGAATTAACAAATTTAGTATTAGCAAATAGAGAACAATTGATTTCAAATAATGAAATAATTGCTGAAATTGACTTTTTAAATAGTAAATGTAAATACCAAAGAGAAATCGATGCAAACATTCCTCTTATAAATAATAAGCATTATTTTTCACTAATTAATGCAAAACATCCGTTAATTGATAAAGAAAAATGTGTCGCTAATGATTTTAAACTAGGAAAAGACCAAACTTTAATGATAATTAGTGGCCCTAATGCTGGTGGAAAAACCATTGCGCTAAAGACGGTTGCAATTTTAAGCTACATGGTAAAACTTGGTCTAGCAATTCCAGCTTCACCAGATAGTGAAATTTGTATTTTTAATAAAATTTATTGTGATATTGGTGATTCTCAATCTTTAGAAAATAATTTATCAACTTTTAGCGCCCACATTTCTAATTTTTCAAGATTATTTAAAGAAATTACACAAAATGATTTAGTAATTCTTGATGAATTGTGCTCAGGAACTGATCCAAAAGAAGGTGAAGCATTAGCGGTTGCATTCGTAAAATATTTACTAAAAACAAATGCATTATGTATGGTAACTTCGCATTATCCACTTTTGAAAAAATATGGATTCACAAACCCACAAATTATGAATGCATCTTTCTTATTTAATGAAAAAAATATCACACCAACTTTTAAAATCTTATTAGGTGTAAGTGGTAAAAGTTATGGATTTTTGATTGCTAAAAAATTTGGAATTGATGAAAAAATAATTCAAGATGCAAAAATTATCTACGACAAGAGTTTTGAAAGCGAAAACGATAAAAAAATCGCTGCAATTGATGAAAAAGAGCGTTATTTATTACAAAAAGATGAAAAATTAAAGCAAAGACAAGAAAATTTAGCTAAAGAAAAAGAAGAGTTGCTTAGAAAAGAAAAAGAACTCAAACAAAAAGAAATGTCTATTAAAAATCAAAAATTAGATAAATTTGATAAATTTTTGAATGATAAATATAACGAAATTAACAATATTTTTGAAGAGTTCTTAAAAGATCAAAATATCAAAAAAGCTGAAGCTAAGTTAGATAGAATTAATGTCAATAAAAAGAAAAATGAAAACATCGAATTAAATCAATATATTGCTATCAAATCACTTGGAATTGAAGGAAAAGTTACTCGAATCCAAGGAAATAAAATTACAGTTACTTCAAAAGATGGCTTTTCAATAAATACTACAAAAGATGCATGTGAAATTATTGAGCCACCAAAAGAGGTTTTGAAATCTACAATTAACGTAGATAATTACATTTTGAATCAAAAATCTGTTTCCCAAAGCATAAATTTAGTCGGCTATCGAGTTGATGAAGCAAAAATTGCGCTAGATAAATACCTTGATGACTGTATTTTACGTGGATTAAAAGAAGTAAAAATAATTCATGGGTATGGCAGCGGCAAATTAAGAATGGGAATTCATGATTTTTTGAAAAATAAATCAAGTGTTAAATCATTTCACATTGGAAACGAGCTTGAAGGTGGTGGCGGATCAACTATCTGTATTTTAAAATGAACGAAATATTAAAAAAACAAATAGATTTGCTTCCAGATGAGCCTGGATGCTACTTAATGCATAATATCGATAATGAAATTATCTATATTGGCAAGGCAAAAAATCTCAAAAAAAGAGTTTCACAATATTTTTTGCGACCACAAAGCGGTAAAACTCAAGCTATGGTGCATCATGTTGATCACTTTGAGACAATTATTACAAAAAGTGAAAAAGAAGCTCTAATTCTTGAAATGAATCTCATTCAAAAACATCATCCTCGTTACAACATTATGTTGATGGATGATAAACATTATCCATATATTGCGCTCCATAAAGACATAAAACATCCTTATGTTAGCTTAACAAGAAGCGCAAAGGACAAAAAATGTGAATATTTTGGACCATTTCCAAATAGTAGTGCAGCATATGATATTATTGATATCATTAATTTTTTGTTTCCAATCAGAAAATGCAACTCAATTCCTAAATCACCATGCATTTATTACCATTTAAAAAAATGTTTAGCACCTTGTATAAATAAAGTTACAAGAGAAGAATATGAACCAATAATTGATCAAATAAGAAACCTATTAAAAGGAAAAAATAGCGAAATTATTCGAGAAATTAAAGAAAAAATCAATAATTATGCTAAAGTTTTAGATTTTGAAAGCGCTAAGAAATACAAAACGATACTTGACGAATTAAATCATATTAATGAAAAACAAAATGTCGAATTTAAAGATAAAATAAATCGAGATTTTTTTGCTTTTCATACTCGTTCAAACTATCTTTCTTTAGCTCTTTTTTCATATCGTGAAGGATTATTGCTATCAAAAAGAACATTTTGCTATGAAATTATTGGTGAAATTAATGAATTTGTTAGCGAAATTATTTATCAATATTATCAAGCTAATCCAATGCCAAAAGAGGTTTATGTTTCAAATTCTGATATAAAAGATTATTTATCTTCATATCTTAGCGCAAATATATTTTCTCCATCGATTGGAGCAATGCACGATGTTCTTTCAACTGTTGAAATAAATGCAAAAGAAGCGCTTGATGAACATTTTTTGACTGCAAAACTTGATGATGATTTAGGTTCTTTACTTGATGAATTAGGGCAAATTTTGAGCATAAAAACGCCATTATATATTGAATTATTTGATAATTCCCATTTATCTGGAACAAACGCAATAGGTGCAATGGTTGCTTTCATTAATGGCGAACCAGCAAAAAGTTTATATCGAAAGTTCAATATTCAAGGATATAACACTAAGGATGACCTTGAAAGTATGCATGAAACTTTAACTAGAAGATATTCAAGATTAAAAGAAGAAAATCAAAAATTTCCTGATTTAATCATCGTTGATGGCGGTAAAACCCAAATAGAAGTGGCAAATACAGTATTAAAAGAGCTAGAAATTGATATTCCAGTAGCTGGACTTGTAAAAAGTGACAAACATAGAACTGACTCTTTAATGGACTCAAATTTAAATGTTCATCCAATTGAAAACAAAAAATTATTCTTCTTATTAACAAGAATGCAAGATGAAGTGCATCGTTACGCAATTACAACACATATTAAAAAAAGGAATAAAAGCGTGTTTAATTCTATTTTTGATAATATAAAAGGATTAGGAGAAAAAAGAAAAGAAAAATTGGTTAAAGCTTTTCCGTCAATTAAAGAACTAAAAGAAGCAACTTTAGAAGAGATTAAACAGATAATTCCAGCAGACGTAGCAAACGAATTATTTACAAAATTACATGAATAAAGAAATAACATTAGAATATTTATTAGAACTATATAAGAACAAAAATTATGACGAAATAATTAAGCAAGCTGACAAGTGCTTAGATCCATCGTCAATGTTTTTAAAAGCATTTTCTTATCTCTATTTAGGACGCGTTTATGATGGGTATGATTATGTCGTTTTAAATAAAGAAAAAATGTGCTACTTTTCAATTAATTCATATTTAAAGTTGTATACAAAAATTTTAATGTCAATAGGCTATAATGTTGACGAAATTACAGATGAAATTAATAAGCTTAAAAAATATGAAAATAACAGTGATTCAATCGAAAAATTCATTGATCAATTACCAATATTTTATGAAGAAAACATTGAAGAATTCAATCAAGATTATGTCTATAATCAAACTCAAATCGATATTGAAGAGTTAAAATCTTTGCTTAATAGAAAACAGTTTATTGATGCTGTTAATGCTTTCACACGCATTAATAAAAACTCTAAAAATATCGAATTAATTCGAGAAACCTTGATAAATTATATAATTGAAAATCCAATTGCAGATTTTATGTTTGCAGCTGCTTTTGAAAAATTAGCATATCTAAAAGAAACGAGAAAATTTATTTTTAAAATTGAAGATTCTATTTTTAATTTATCGCCAATCGACCTAGAAAAATCGTTAAACGACCATTATTATATTATAAATAAAGAAATCGAAGAAATTGACAATTTTATTAAAGATTTTTATATCGCTGATTTTGTAAAATTTTTGTTATTTTCTAGTTCATTTATTGTGTTTCCAAATTATATGTCTAATTATGAAAATTGCGTATACTATTTAAATGCAGTTTTACTATTTGCAAGCGAAATTTTCAATGTCGATTTGACGAAAAATTATCTATATCGAAGCAATATAAAACTAAAAGAAAAAGAAGAACAGATGCTTAAGAAAATTGAGAAATATTTTTCATATATTGGTCAAAATGAAGACCAAAAATAATTGTCAAAATTCGTCAAATTATTCTTTACTCTATTATACATTTTAATGTATAATTTTACTTTGCATGGAGGATTACAAAAATGTCATCAGAAATTAAAAATACAGCTGCATCTGTTTTTGAAGTTACAACTACAGTTAGTGGCGAAAAATGGAGCGATGCAAAAAATAAAGCATTAAAGAAATTAGCTTCACAAGTTAGTGCTAAAGGATTTAGAAAAGGTAAAGTCCCTTTTGATATTGCAAAAAAATCTATTTCAGAACAAGCAATTGTTGAAGAAGCAATTCATGGTTCTTTAAATGAAGCATATGCAGAAGTAGTCAGTGAACACAAATTACGCCCATATTTACAACCAGAAGTCCAAATTACAAAGGTTGACGCTGATGGATATACTGTTGTTTTCACAATTACAGTTGCTCCTGAAGTTGAACTTGGACAATACAAAGACTTAAATGTTGCTGTTAAGCCAGTTAAAGTTAGCAAAAAAGATGTTGAAGAAAGAATCAACAAAAACTTAGAAGATAACGCTGAACTTCAATTAAAAGAAGGCCCAGCTGCTATGGGTGATACAGTTATTTTTGACTTCAAAGGTTACATCAATGGTAAAGAATTTGAAGGCGGAAGTGCTGACAATTATTCATTAGTTTTAGGTTCAAATCAATTCATTCCTGGATTTGAAGATCAATTAGTTGGTGCTACACCAGATTCAAAGAAAGATGTTTTAGTAACTTTCCCAGAACAATATGTTAAAGAATTAGCTGGAAAAGATGCTAAATTCGTTTGTATGATTCACGAAATCAAAACAAAAGTACTTCCTGAATTAACAGATGAATATGTTGCTGAACTTGGTGGAAATGCAAAAACTGTTGCTGAATACAGAAGTGAAGTTGAAGCAACTTTAAGAAGAGAAAAAGAACAAGCTGCTAGAGAAGAACAAATGAACACAATCATTTCAAAAATTATTGCAAGTTCAAAAGTCACAATCGGCGATAAAGTTTTAGAAGCTTATGCTCAAAATGAAAAAGAAAATTTAATCAAAAATATCGAACAAAACGGTATTTCTTACGAACAATATCAAGAAATTACTGGTATGAACGATGCAAAAATCGTTGAAAATTTAAAAGAACAAGCAGCTAAAAACATTACTGAATCATTAGTAATGAATGAAATCGCTAGAAAAGAAAACTTAATCATTTCTAAAGCTGAACTCAATGAATATTATGCACAAGTTGCAAAACAATATAACATGACTGTTGAAGAAGTCGAAAAAGCATTCGGAAACAACACACAAAATATTGTTAACAACTTACTCGGTGGTAAATTAAACCGTTTCTTAGTTGCAAACAACACTCCAGAAGTTAAAGCTGAAGAAAAAGCAGCAGCAACTGAAGAAAAGCCAGCTAAAGAAAAAGCTGCTCCAAAAGCAAAAAAGACAACTGCTAAAAAAACTACAAAAAAAGCAGAAGTAAAAGAAGAAACTGAAGCTCAAAAAGCTGAATAAATACCATTTATGGAGGTAATTAATGGAATTTAAAGAACATAAAGTTTACGAATTACCTGTCATTGTTACTCGTGGATATTCAATCGTACCTAAGGAAATTGGATTCTTAGGAGCTGAAAGAGAATTTTCATTGAACGCTATAAAAGACTCAAAGGACAACTTTGAGTCTTATTGCGTTGTAGTACCTCAACTTGATCCAACTCAAGATATCATCACAAGAAGAGAAGAGGTCTATAGAGTTGCAACACTTTCAAAAATTATCGCTAGTGATACTAGTGTAACCCCAGCCAGTTTAAAAATTGGCGGTTTAAAAAGAGTCGAAATTAAAGATATCAAAAGTGATGGTAAAAATATTACCTGTACATTTGAATTATTGAATGATTTTTTAGGCAATCCTACTGAAGAAGTTCAAATTGTAACCAATATTTTGACTCAAATTAATAAAATTGGACCAGATAGTCTTTTTAAAGGACCTGTCGATGGCAGTGAATTTCAATCAAAAGGAATCACTTCAATCCAACTTTCTTATTTATTGCTTAGAAAATTAAATATTTCTAACGATGAAAAGCAAAATGTCTACGAAATTGATAACGTCAATGACAGATTAATTGAGATTTTGGGTATTATTTCTGGACTTACCCAAATGGCAGATGTTGAAAAAAGAATTCAAGAAACAGTCCAGAAAAACAGCGATAAACAACAAAAAGAGTACTTTTTAAGAGAAAAAATGAGAGCAATCAAGCAAGAACTTGGTGAAGATCCTAAAAAAGATTCAAGCAGCTTGATTGAAAAAGTTAAAAAAGGAAATTATCCACAAGAAGTTAAAGATAAAGTTCTTGAAGAATTAGACAGAAAAGAGTTGATGCCACAAGGCTCACTTGAAAACAGTTTAATTCAAGATTTTATTGATATAGTTTTAAGTATCCCATGGTCAGAATCTACTGTTGATAAGGACGATATTGATTATTCAAAGGAAGTCCTTGATGAAGATCATTATGGTTTGCAAAAAGTTAAAGAAAGAATTTTAGAATATCTTTGCGTTAAAAAGGTCAAAAATAATCTAAAATCACCTATTTTATGTCTTTATGGACCTCCAGGATGTGGAAAAACAAGTTTAAGTAAGTCAATTGCACGTGCTCTTGGCCGTAAATTTGTTAAATGTTCACTTGGTGGAATCTCTGATGAAGGTGAAATTCGTGGCCATAGAAGAACCTATGTTGGTTCAAGACCAGGTAGAATTATTAATTCTTTAAGAAAAGTTAAGGTGAATAATCCTGTATTTTTACTCGATGAAATTGATAAATTAAGTCATGATTCCTTCAAAGGTGATCCTGCAAGTGCACTTCTTGAAGTTCTAGATCCTGAACAAAACAAAGCATTTACAGACAATTATCTTGAACTTGGATACGATTTAAGCAATGTTTTATTTGTTTGTACTGCAAATAATCTTGAAAATATTCCAGCACCTTTACTTGATCGTCTTGAATTAATTCATGTTCCTTCTTATACAGCAATTGATAAACTTCATATTGCAAAAGATTTCTTAATCAAAAAAGAATTAGAAGCAAACGGATTAAAAGAAGATTCAATAACTTTCGATGATGACTCTATTTTCTATATTATAGATAGATACACAAGAGAAGCTGGAGTTAGAAGTTTAGAAAGAGCAATTGCTTCAGTTATTAGAAAAATCATTGTTTTGAACATAAAAGAAGTCCAAAACGCTGATTTTAAGATTTCTGTAAAGAAAAATGACATTCCAAAATACCTTGGAGTTGAAACTTTTGACTCAACAGAAAAAGAAAAAGGCAAACAAATTGGTGTTGTAACTGGCCTTGCTTATACAGAATATGGTGGAGATATTCTCCCAATCGAAGTTACATATTTTAAAGGAAAAGGACAATTAGTTCTTACTGGAAAACTTGGCGATGTCATGAAAGAAAGTTGCCAAATTGCTTTAGATTACGTAAAAGCTAACGCAGAAAAATATGATATCGATTCAAAATTATTTGAAAATAATGATATCCATATTCACGTACCAGAAGGTGCAGTTCCAAAAGATGGACCAAGCGCAGGAATCGCAATCACAATTGCATTAATTAGTGCATTTAGTAAAAAACCAGTTTCTGGTGATATTGCAATGACTGGCGAAGTCACTTTAAGAGGAAATGCGCTTGCAATTGGTGGATTAAGAGAAAAATCTCTTGCAGCTTTAAGAAGTGGAATTAAAAAAATCCTCATTCCTGAAGCAAACAAACACAATGTAAGTGAACTTCCTGAAGAAGTTAGAAGCAATTTAAAGATTCTTTTCATGAAGAATGTTGATGATGCTTGTAAAGTCATCTTTAAATAACATGGAAAACTATCTAAAAAAAGTAAAATTTGTAAAAAGTATTGTTGATGTAAAAGAAGCACCAAATGACTATAGTCATGAGGTGCTCTTTGTTGGTAAATCAAATGTTGGTAAATCAAGTCTAATAAACGCGCTTGTTAACAACAAAAAAATGGCATTTACAAGCTCCCAACCTGGTCATACAAGACTTTTAAATTATTTTTCTGTTGAAGATAATTTTTATCTTGTTGATTGTCCAGGTTATGGATACTCAAAGAAGAAAGATCTAGATTACACATGGTATGCAAAAATGATTGATTCATACTTTTTAGATAATAAAAAGTTGTCATTAATCGTTTTTTTACTTGATTCTCGCCATATTCCAACTGATGATGATTTAGATTTTTACACATATTTAAAGCATTTTAATTATCCTTTTATTATATGTATGACAAAATGTGACAAATTAAATATGTCTTTAAAATCTAAAATTAATAAAAATATTAAAGAAAAATTTGGCGAGGAAGCAGCAAAAGAAACTGTATTTTTAACATCTATTAATGATAAAAATTCAATCTTTAAACTTGCTGATTATATAAAAGAAAAGGTAGGAGGCTAATTTATGGCTCTTGAGAAGAAATATGATTTTAAAAAAGTAGAAGAAGGACGCTATGAAATTTGGAAAAATAGCGGATATTTTACTGCTGGAGATGTATCAAAACAAAAGTTTTCAATGGTTATTCCGCCTCCAAACGTCACAGGAAAACTTCACATTGGTCACTCAATTGATAACACTATTCAAGACATTACTTGTAGATATAAAAAAGCAAAAGGCTTTGACGTTTTATATCTACCTGGCGTTGATCATGCAGGAATTGCAACTCAAGCTAAAGTTGATGCCAAATTAAATAGTGAAGGAACAAATAGATTTGAAATTGGTAGAGAAGCATTTTTAAAAGAATGTTTTGCTTGGAAAGAGGCATATACTGATAAAATCCATGAACAATGGGCAAAAATGGGCATCATGGTTGACTATACAAGAGAAAGATTCACTCTTGATGAAGGCTGCGTGAAGGCTGTAAATGAAGTTTTTGTTCGTTTATACAATGAAGGTTTAATTTATCAAGGCGAAAGAATTGTAAATTATGACCCAATAATGAAAACCGCTTTAAGTAATATTGAAGTTGTTTACAAAGAAGACGATGGTGAATTTTATTACTTTAAATATCCATTTGCTGAAGATAAATCCATCTTTTTAACAATTGCAACAACTCGTCCTGAAACAATGTTTGGTGATGTTTGCGTTGTTGTCAATCCAAAAGATGAAAGATATAAAAAATATATTGGTAAAAAAGTTATAAATCCTGCAAATGGCGATGAACTTCCAATTATTGGCGATGATTATGTCGATATTAATTTTGGAACGGGCGCAATGAAATGTACCCCAGCTCATGATCCAAATGACTTTATTATTGGCAAAAAATATGGTTTCCCACATCCTGTCATCATGAATACAGATGGTACAATGACAAAAGAATGTGGAATTTATGCTTCAATGAGCAGAGAAGAGTGCCGTAAATTACTCGTTGAAAACATAGAAAAAGATGGAAATTTAATTAAAATTGAGAAAATTAAACACCAAGTTGGTCATAGCGAAAGAAGCGATGCTGTAGTTGAACCAATTTTATCAAAACAATGGTTCATCAAAATGAAACCACTTGCTGAAAGATTGCTAAAAAATCAAAAAACAAGCAATAAAGTTGAATTTTTCCCAAAAAGATTTGAAAAAGTCTTGAAACAATGGATGTCAAATGTTGATGATTGGTGCATTTCACGTCAACTTTGGTGGGGACATAGAATCCCAGTTTATTATGAAAAAGGGACAAATAATGTTGTGGTTAGTGCTACAAAACCTGAGAATATGGAAAATTACATCCAAGATGAAGATGTTCTCGATACATGGTTCTCAAGTGCACTTTGGCCATTTGAAACATTAGGGTGGCCAGATCAAACTGAAGATTTTAAACGTTATTATCCTCATGATTGTATGGTTACGGGTTATGATATTATTTTCTTCTGGGTTTCAAGAATGATTTTCCAAGGTTTACATTTCACTGACACAATCCCATTTAAAGATGTCATAATTCATGGAATTGTTAGAGATTCTCAAGGTAGAAAAATGTCAAAATCTTTAGGAAATGGCATTGATCCA
>JAQXNS010000017.1 GCA_029098125.1 bacterium | reverse complement strand
ACCTTTGATAAAGATAAACTAACATATAAATTTGAATGTTTCTTAATTGATGATGAATCGTTAACTATTGAAGTTTATGATGTTAATAAAACTTCTATTGGTACTATTAAGTAATATTTATATATAAATATTTAAATAATTATATAAAAGTTATTAGTGTTACTAATAACTTTTATTTTTGATTAGGAATTTCTATTTGGTAAAAATCATAAGCAAAAAGCTTATTAAACTAAATTTTTTATTTATGATAATCTCTACGCCACAATGAAACCATTTTTATTTATTTGTTAAAGATTTTTCTGCGATTTAATTCTTGTACTGAATATATCAGCAAGTCAATAATTCGTTCCTTGTCCAGATGAATTAATAAAAAATGTGGAAATATTATTTATAGCTATTAAGAAACGATACTAATTTATATTTTTGTTTTAATTGTTTCAATTTTTTTGCCCCCAAAAATGTTAAAGGGCGTTGAAACAATCCTTCAAATTGCTGCTATTTTAAGCCCTTATTAAAAGCTGGAGAATTTATATAAATCTTATGTTTATAATTTTTCTCGTTTATATACTTTATTTTTTTGTTTCTTGCTACTGATTTTGTTTTTAGTATTTATTTTTGTAAACATGGATAAAGAAATTAGTATGATTATAGCTACAAAAACTGACAAAAAATTAAATGGGAAATTTACAAAATTTACCTCATACATGAAGAATGTGAATTGCGTTAGTCCGTAATTTAATAATTGATAAAAAAGAATTGCTAGTAAAAAAAATAGATATTTTATTTTTGATTTTAAGCAAAACTTTTTTGTAAGCTCATTTTTATGTATAATTCAAAGAAGGAAATAAGTATGGCGAAATTTTTAATTACAGGTGGTGCTGGTTTTATTGGCAATCGATTTTTATCGATAATGTTAGAAAAATATCCTGATAATGAATTTGTAGTTATTGATTCGTTAACATACGCAAGCAATTATTCTTTAATTAAAAAATATAATAATTTACCAAATTTTAGATTTTATAAAGCAGACATCACAAATAAAGAAGAGATTTTTTCAATTTTTGATAGTGAACAATTTGATATTGTTGTTAATTTTGCTGCTGAAACTCATGTAGATAGAAGTATCATCAATCAAGAAATATTTTATAAAACTAATGTTTTTGGCACCTTATTTCTTCTTGAAGCTTCTTTAAAATACAAAATAAAAAGATTTCATCAGGTTTCGACAGATGAAGTATATGGTGATTTATCTCTTGATAGCAAGAAAGAGTTTAGCGAAGATGATCCAGTTAGACCATCTAATCCATATAGCGCTTCAAAAGCGGCAGCGGATTTACTCGCTTTAAGTTTTTATCGTACATTTGATTTGCCTGTTACAATTTCTAGATGTTCAAATAATTTTGGGCCAAACCAAACTTATGACAAACTTATTCCTTTAATAATTATTAGCGCTTATGAAGGTAAGAAAATCCCACTTTATGGTGATGGAAAAAATGTGCGTGATTGGATTTATGTTGATGATCATTGCAAAGCCATTGATCTAATTATTAATAAAGGAAGAGCAGGAGAGATTTACAATATTTCAACTCATAATTTGTTTTCAAATATTGAAATTGCAAAAATAATTTTATCTGAACTTGGAAAAACAGAAGACTCAATTACTTTTACAAAAGATCGTTTAGGGCACGACAAGAAGTATGCTTTAAGTTCTTTTAAACTAGTAGAAGAACTAGGATTTACATCAGACTTTGATTTCAAAGAAAGCTTAAAAAATACAGTCTCAAATTACATTGATTTACTCAAAAAAATGTAAAAAAGCCTGCAGAACTCAATTATTTTTGTAAAAATTTTAAATTTTTGTTTAATAAAACAACTCGATTTTTTTATAAGTTTCTAATCTGAATTTTTGTCAATTTTTAGCAATAACAAAAATTTAAAACATCTTTTTATATGAATCATCTGTTTATTTTTTAAGGTGTATTTCGAAACAAGTTTTGGTTAATAAGTCATCAAACTAAAAGATTAAAAAAATATGCAACAATTTTTAAAATTTTTTAAAAAAATTATTTTTCATTCCTATTATTTATGTGAAGGGTATTTTGCTCGATATGAATGTTTTCATATTGTTTGGCATTATTTTTTACATCGGGAGGTTTGTTATGAAAACTATAGTTACACTAAATAGAATTTTTATCAGCGGTTTTAAGAATTTATTTAAAATAAATATAATTTTTAGCAAAATTATTGCTCTTTTAGGAAATAGTGGCATTGGTAAAACTAATTTGATTCAAGCAATTAGCTTTATTTTTGCGTTTATTAAAGCTAGTAAAGAAGAAAGAAGTTTGATGCTTTCAAATCAGGACTATAGAAGTCATTGTATACAAACCTTAAATACGAATTTAGATGTTGAAATAGAATACACTGTTAGTAAAAACAGTGAAGATTTTGTTTGCTTATACTCTTTTTCTGCTGAATGGAAACATGAAAAAGTAAAACAAAAAATGATATTAGAAGAATTTAAAATAAAAAAGCAAAAAGATGCAAATTTTGATGTTATATTTACTAGAAAAAACAATAAGTGTACTTATGTTTCTTTAAATAAATTAAGAAATGATTTTAATTTAGGCGATTTTGATGCTGCAATCGTGGAATTAAAATCAAAAAATGATTTTATACACCAAGAATTACTAACTTCTTTATTTACTTTCTCTGCTAATAGTGAATATTCTTTTGATTCATTTGCTTTTAATAGTGTAGGCATTGCTACTTTAAATAATGAATTATATCCAAAAAACGAGGATGATACTGCTAGATGTTTATATTTATTAAAAGAAAAAGAGAGCAAAATATATTTAGATGTCATAAACTGTTTTACTAACATTTTTAATTTTGTACAAATGGCTAATTTTAATTCTTTAAAAATTCCACAGTTTGGTGGAAAAATAATTAATTCAATATATGAAGAAGACACAATTTACATTGATGTATTCAAACTAGAAGGTCTTGAAGAGCCTTTATCCTTTTTTGACCTGTCTTTTTCAATGAAAAAAACACTTTACACTCTTACACAAATTGCTTGTGGTTCACTTTATAAAAATAAAATCATAATGATTGAAAATATTGATTGTGGGATATCCTATCCTTTAATAGAAAAATTATTCTCTTCTATTGTTTTGCTAAATAAAAATTCAAATATTTTATTTACAACTCAAAATGTATATTTAATCGATCAATGCATGGATTTAGATATTTACGTTGGAAAACTAAATCACTTTGGAACGACGCGTTTTTATCATGTAGATAACTCCATATCTACTCAAAACAAAATTAAGCTATCAAAATATATTTTTGAAAATTTCCTTGATGAAAACGAAGGTTTGCATTTAGCATAATAGGAATGTTCGTTAGTTTATGAAAGCTGACTTATTAATATGCCTATATAGCTATTAAATATCTCAAAAACCCTGCAAAACTCTACTTTTTTAAAAAAAATCAACAAAAATGTCATTTAACTTTTCTGTTTTTTTATATTAATTCCACATTAATAAAAATTAAAATGAGTTGTTAATCAAACTATAATGCGTTTCATTTCTTTAAACTACAAATAACTTATAAAAATGAATTGACACCTTAAAAATCAATTTATAAGATATTTCACAAAAAGGGGTAATTATGGAAATAATTGACGAAAATAAGTTTAACAACGAAGTTTATGACGATGACCAATATATCAATGATTGTAGATCTTTAAGAAGGAGACTCTTAATTGTCGAAAAAATCATTGTAATTTTTTTGGCTGTAATTTCTTTTCCTGTTGGTTTTTTAATTATGTTAACTTTTGATAATTCTGTTATTCAAATAGTTAATAATTTTACTGATTCATACAATCTTTTCGTTTTTATATTGATTTCAGTTTTGGATTTTTTAGCTTTATTAACTGTCCTTTTTGCGACAAAAAGTTTTTCATTTTACAAGGGTGTTCCTCAAAATATTGTAATTAATATCGTTCTCAGTTTTGGTGTCTTTTTATGCTGTTCAGCTTTCACAATTAAAGGCGCATGGGTTAAATCTGCTATTTGTGGAGCAACTTTTTTCTCTGTTTTTTCTAGTTTAGGCGTTTTAATAGTACAATTAATTAATATTTTTAACCAAAAAGTGATTTTAATACTCGGTCCTAAAGATGATGCAGAGAATGTTGCACGAAAAATTATAAAAGCAAATAAAAAGAGAACAAAAATTAGATATGTTTTCTATGAAATTGATGGAAAAATTGATGAGAAAATTTATTCAAAGTTTTGTAGGGTTAATCAAATCATCCTTCTTGATACGCTTTCATATGAAAATAAAGAAAAATTTCTTTTGTATTTTAATTCATGTTTAAATAAAGACGTATATTTGACAAATACATATTATGATATAATTTCTCAATCAGTTTCAACTAAGGTCCAGGCTGGTCTTCTTTGCGGCGAACAAAAACCATTCACTATTGATAAAATCGAAATGTTGATGAAAAGAATATTCGATGTTCTTTGCTCAATTGTTTTGCTAATTTTTACATTACCAATTTTTATTATCGTTCCAATTTTAATTAAACTTGATTCAAAAGGACCTGTTTTTTATCGTCAAGTTAGATATACAAAAAATTTAAAAGAATTCAAAATTTTTAAATTTAGAAGTATGTATATTGATGCTGACCCAAATAAAGCCGCATTAAAGGGTGACAAAAGAATTACAAAGGTCGGAAAAGTTATTCGTGCATGTAGAATTGATGAAATTCCACAAGTTTTGAATGTTTTAAGAGGTGAGATGTCATTTGTTGGACCACGTGCTTTAATGCATGGCGATGTTGATCCTTTACTTCAAAGCGATCCGGTATATAAATATAGATTTAATGTACTTGCTGGAATTACTGGTTTACAACAAGTTACAACTTCACCAGGCGCAGACTATAAAGAGAAACTAAAATATGATCTTTATTATATCTCACACTATTCGCTTGCATACGATATTACAATACTTTTTCAAACTGTTATTACTGTATTTAAAAAAGAAATGGCTGATGGTATAGATGAAGAAAATGACAATTTTACTCATTTTTTAACTGAAAATGGTAAAGAGTACAATGTTCATAAGACATATGTAAGAGTTGTAAATCATAAAAGAAATTTTAATAAAGAAACTGGTCTTTTTGAGCCTGTTAAAGAAAGAAAAAAGCTATTTGCAAATATAAAAAAATAACTATTTGTCGATAACTTCTAATTAGCATAATTGGTAATATACATCTGTTGCTTTTTTATTTTATTTTTTATTAAAAATAGCTTTTTATGCCCCAAATCAATTGATATAGTTTGCCATGATGAATAAAAATTTATAAAATTGCATCATGGGACGAGATAGAAAACTTATTTTTAATAAATATTTGTATTTTATATCTTTATTAATACCTCTTTTTTTAACTTTATTTTATGGTGAAAATTTAACAGTCAATATTGGTGATTTTACTTCATATGGTAATTTTGGCTTTGGAATGGACCCATTGTTTATTTTTGGATGGCCATTTTTAGTATCGTTATCATATTGTGTCCCTTATTATCTGGCTATTCAAGGCGGACTAGAGTTGAAAAGAGCTAAGATTTATAAGTTTTTAATTGTTATTGGCTTCGTTTTAACAATCTATTTAATTTGCATTACGAGTATAAAAGATATCAATCATTTGTTAAACCCTGATTATCTTTTGAATCAACCACCAGATTTTGAGGCTCCTGGACTTTTAGAAAGAATTCACGCATGTATTGCGATCTTTTTAGCGTTTGTAATGTTTGTTTCTTTTATTTATTTGTATAGACCAATCGTTGGTTATAAAAAGATTTTAATCCTTTTCTTAAGTATTATTGTTTTGATTGGTGTGAGTTCAATTATTTATTCATTAATAGTTGAATTTGATTCTTATGAACATATTATTGGGCAACCAATAATCTTTGATAAAGATTATACTAATTTTCCACATTCGTTTTTTGACGTTGGAAATGTATATGGGCACGTTTTGTATTGTGGCGTCCTTTCTTTGTTGATGATTTCCGCAATTATAAATAAAAGAAGATATGCTTATTTGAGTTTATTTTTCGTTCCTTTTATATATTTTAGTAGTTGTCGAGCGGCAATTTATTCAACTTTAGTTATTTATGGTTTATATATTTTTGTTTGCTATGTTGTAAGTTTCAAAAAATCAAAAATTAGATTTGGAATCTATACAGCTTTGTTATTTACCGCTATATTTTTTATTTTAGCAGATATGTTTGTTTTTAATTGGTTTAGTTTTACAGTAGGTGAAAAAACATATAATTCTCTTGATTTTGTTGTTTTTGTTCTTAATGAATTATTTTCAGATCGTATTATAATGGTTTCAAATATTCTAAAAAATGCAACGATTTTTGATTATATTTTTGGCCTTGGTTTTGGAAATCAATATTTTGTTACAAGAAGTTATGGTTTTATTTATTATTTTCACAATACATTTGTAGAAACTTTAATGACAGGCGGAATTTTCTATTTCTTCTTTAATTCATGCTTAATTATTGCAACAATAGTTAAGTGTTACAAAATGAGACATAGCAGATTGTTACTTCAAGGTGTAATTTGGACGATGCTTGTTTCTCATAGTTTATATAGTTTTAGTGAATCATTTGTGCCAGGATTACCTAATTTCTGTGGTGGCTTTTACGCATTGATGTTTTTTGTATTTCCAGAAATGATGTATGAAGAACGGAAACTTGGTTATCAATTAGAATTCCATCCAGTTATAAAACATAAACCAGAAATTCCTGTATATGAAGAAAAGGTTAAAAATGTAAAACCAGAAAAAATCTCTGAAATTATTGTTCAAAATCAAGATGATTTTTATTTGCAAGGTACCACTTCCTCAAGTAGTTTGAGAAAACCAATCATTACTCAATCTGTACAAAATTTAAATACTCATCCTCAAGTTAAACATGTTATCCATATTCATAACGAATATTTTATGTTCGAGAAGGAAAAATATGCTACACAAATTGAATATTTAAAACATTGCGAAGAATATTTTGAATCAGTTGCCAAGAAATATAAGATTTATGAAATGAATGTTTATATTTTATATGGATTAAAATATAAAACTTTTTTAAATTCTCATTCATCAAGTGAACTAAGGAATTTTAATGGTGGGCATTATATAAAAGGAACAAGATCTTTTTATATTTGCGCTGATGAGTTAATAAAACTGATCGATAAGAAATAATTTTAAATAAATCTTTTAATATTAAGTTGTTAAAAAAAGACAAAAGAAATAGAATATTAAATAAAAAGGAGATTTATGAAAGTTTTAGTTACTGGCGGTTTAGGTTTTATCGGATCACATACAGTCGTAAGTCTTGTCGAAAACGGCTTCGACGTCGTTATAGTTGATAATTTATATAATTCAAAAGAAGAAGTTCTTCAAAGATTAGAAAGTATTTTAAATGTAAAAATCCCATTTTATAAAATTGATTGTTTAGACAAAGAATCAATGGAAGAAGTGTTCAAAAAAGAAAATATCGATGGAATTATTCATTTTGCAGGGTATAAAGCAGTTGGCGAAAGCTGTCTTAAACCATTAATGTATTATAGAAATAATCTAGATTCTACATTCACTCTTCTTGAGTTAATGGAAAAATATGGTGTAAAAAATTTAGTTTTCTCATCGAGCGCAACTGTTTATGGCGTACCAGAACATGTCCCATTAACAGAAGATGATCCAGTTCAAGATGCAACAAGCCCATATGGCGAAACAAAAGTTATGATTGAACGTATTTTAAAAGATATGTGCAATGTTCATAAAGATTGGAATATAGCGATTTTACGTTATTTCAATCCAATTGGCGCTCATGAATCTACTCTTTTAGGAGAAGATCCAAATGGAATTCCAAATAATTTACTTCCTTACGTAAATAAAGTTGCAACTGGTGAATTAAAATGCCTCCACGTTTATGGAAATGACTATCCAACAGTTGATGGAACAGGTGTAAGAGACTATATTCACGTTTGTGATTTAGCTTATGGACATGTTTTAGCTCTTAAAAAACTTGAAACAAAGCCTGGCAAAGTAATTTATAATCTTGGAACTGGTAAAGGAACAAGTGTTTTAGAGATTATTAATGCTTTTGAAAAAGCAACTGGAGTAAAAATCCCTTATGTGATTGAAGATCGCAGACCAGGAGATGTTAGTGAAAACTACGCATCAACTGTAAAAGCATTTAATGAACTTGGATTTAAATGTAAATACAATGTCGAAGATGCTTGTAGAATGGGATACGCATTTCAAAAAGCCGAAACTGAAAGAAAAGCAAAGTAGCAAATGCTACTTTTTGCCCTATAGACAAATGGTAAAGTCACATGTCTCTGAAACATGGATTTCTTGGTTCGAGTCCAAGTAGGGCAGCCATTTTATTAAAATTTAGACTTTTTCTTAATTGATTAAGTCTTTTTTTATTAATTTATAAGAACTCAACCAATGGTTTGGTTAAATTTGTTTATCTTTTTTTAATAATATAAGCGGAGGAATAATATGGACCAAGTAAAAACTGGAAATTTAATATCAAAAAAGAGAAGAGAATTCTGCTTAACTCAAAAAGATTTAGCTGAAAAATTGTTTGTAAGTGATAGAGCAGTTTCGAAGTGGGAAAATGGAAGATCTTTTCCTGATTCATCTTTAATTTTGAAACTTTGTGAAATCTTACAAATCAGCGTTTATGAATTATTAAAAGGAGAAGAAAATTTGAATAATAATGATG
>JAQXNS010000016.1 GCA_029098125.1 bacterium | reverse complement strand
GATAAAGCGATGAATCAATTTAATAAGTAAGGAAAGCGTATTGATTAATTTATTAGAAGAAGGAAAGAAATATTTTTCTACAAAAGAAAAAACAACATCATTTGTAGTGGATCCATTAATTGGAACCTTGCTTTTAACATGCAAAAAATATAATGAATCTGATGAAAATTTAATTTTGTATGCATCAAATTCTTTCGAGGCAAATAATTTATATAACAACATTGTTGAAATCTTTGATAAAGAGAAAGTTGTTCTTTTTCCAACCGATGATTTGATTAGAGTTGAATATATAAGTGAGTCAAAAGAAATAAAAAGTGAATTTTTATATTCTCTTTATAAAATTAGAAATGAAAAACATTTAATTATCATTGTTTCGCCTGGCACACTTTTTAGATTTTATCCTTCGGTTGAATTATTTGATCAATCTTTTATTAATTTAAAAGTTGGTGATAACATCAATGTCGATGAATTTAAAAACAAATTAAGCGAACTTGGTTATGTCAAAGTATCAAAAATTGACCAATCTTTAGAATTTGCAAGTCGTGGAGAAGTAATTGATGTTTTTTCTCTAAATTATGAAAATCCAATAAGAATTCAATTATTTGATACTGAAATTGAATCAATTAGGCTTTTTGAAATTGGAACTCAAACAAGTTACAAAAATTTAAATAGTGTAACAATAATTCCTGCAAATATTAATATCTTAAATAGAGATGAAAGAGAACATGCAAAAAATAAAATTTTGCATATTTTTGAAAAAGATACTAAAAATTTGTCAAATTCTGATGCAGAAATGCTAGAAGCAACAATTTTAGAAGATATAAATGATATAGAAAATAATGTTTTTACTAACAAACTTTATAAATATTATGGATTTTTGCAAAATATTCACACATCTTTTTTAGACTACGTTTCAAATTACTCAATTATTGTTTGTTCAAAAAGCCAATTTGAGAAATCTAAAGAAATACTTTTTTCTGAAGCACGAGATTTTTTACTTGAGTTACAAGAAAAAAGAAAGACCATTTCGCACTTAGAATATTTTAATGAAAGAGCCGAAATTTATAAAAAATTTAATTCTTTAACATATTTAAATCCTTTTTATGATTCTCTGAATGATGCTTCTATTCCAATTAGAAATTTGAATTACATAAATCCAAAAAATCTTTCATCAAAAGCTATCATTGAGTTGCTCTTAAAAAACAATTGTCCACTTCTAATTTCGATTCATAATGATGAAGAAAAATTTTTAGTTGCTTCGATTTTAAAGGAAATGGGGATTGAATATTCAAGCACTGATGGGTATGAAATTGATGAAAAATATAGAGTTACAATTACAACAAAATTTTTCCCAACATCGATTGAATTTCTCAAAAACCCTGCTATTCTCGTCTCTTCTCGTGAATTATTTGCTGACAAAAACAAAGTTAGAACATATTCAACTCGTTTTAAACAAGGAAAAATTTTAGAGAGTGTAGATGATTTAGAACCTGGTGATTATGTTGTTCATGAAAAATATGGAATAGGAAGATTTAACAAAATTGAAACTGTTGAAGTTGATGGAAAACACAGTGATTACATTGAAGTAAGTTATGCAAATAACGACAAACTTTATATTCCTTTGTACCAATTTAATTTAATTAGAAAATATGTTGGAAAAGAAGGAGCAGTTCCAAAACTTACCAACATCAATACAAAATCTTGGGAAAAAACCAAAAAAAGAATCAAAGAGAGAGTTAATGATTTAGCTGATAGACTTTTAAAACTCTATCAAGAAAGAGCAAACGAACCTGGATTTGCATTTTTAAAAGATGATGAAATTCAAAAAGCTTTTGAAAATGATTTTAAACACGAATTAACCCCAGATCAGAAAAAATCTATCGATGAAATTAAAAAAGATATGGAAAGTCCTCATCCAATGGATAGACTTCTTTGTGGTGATGTTGGTTTTGGCAAAACTGAAGTGGCTTTTGAAGTTACAATGAAAGCTATTTTAAGCGAAAAACAAGTTTTAATTTTATGTCCAACTACAGTTTTAGCAATGCAACATTATAAAGTTGCCCAAAAAAGATTCAAAAATTTCAAAATTAATATTGCTTTATTTACAAGGATGCAAACAGCAAAAGAACAAACTGAAATTTTAAAAGGCGCAAAAAATGGTGAAATTAATCTAATAATTGGCACTCACAAAGCTCTTGGAAATAAATTGGAATTCAAAGATTTGGGTTTATTAATTATCGATGAAGAACAAAGATTTGGTGTTGAACAAAAAGAAAAAATAAAAGAAAAATATAAAAATATTGATTGCTTGACGCTAAGTGCAACGCCGATTCCAAGAACTTTACAATCTAGCTTAATTGGATTAAAAAATATTTCAAAAATTGAAACGCCACCAAATGAAAGATTACCAATTCAAACATATGTAATAAATTATGATGAAGACATTATTTCTGAGTTGATAAAGCGTGAACTTTCTCGTCGTGGTCAAATTTATTATGTTTATAACGACATTGATGGGTTATATAAAAAGCAAATTACGCTTCAAGCGATGGTTCCTGAAGCAAGAATTGGAATTATTCATGGAAAAATGGATAAGGAAGATGTTGATATCATAATGGATAGTTTTTATGAGGGCGAAATCGACTTGCTTTTGTCTACTACAATTATTGAAAATGGCATCGATGTTAGAAACGCAAATTTGTTACTTATTGAAAATGCAGACAAGTTTGGACTTGCTCAACTTTATCAAATCAAAGGTAGAGTTGGACGTGGTGATAAAATCGCTTATGCTTATTTAATGATTAGGCCAAATAAGGAAATTACTCCTCAATCTAAAAAAAGATTAAAAGCAATCCAAGATTTTACTGAACTAGGAAGCGGATATAAAATTGCTCAAAGAGATTTACTTATCCGTGGGGCAGGAGATATTTTAGGAAAAGAACAAGCTGGCTTTATCGATGAAGTTGGAATTGATTTGTATATCAGGTTGCTCAATGAAACAATTAAAGAAAAAGAAGGAAAAGCACCAAAAATCAATCAAAAACCAATTAAAAGTTTACAATCAATCGATGCATATATCCCACAAACTTTTGCAGAAAATGACAATAAAATAGAAATTTATCAAAAAATTATTTCTATAAATAATGTTGATGAACTAAATAAATATCAAGAAGTTTTGACTGATCAATATGGGAAATTACCAAATAATGTTGAACTTTTGTTTAAAAAACGTGAAATTGATATTTATTTTGCAGGCGACCCATTTGATTCGTACAATGATTACAAAGATAGAATTGATATAAAATTAAATAGTGATTTTTCAAATATTAACGGAATTGGTTCTACTTTATTCACAGCTTTGATTATATATATAAATAAGATAAAAGTTTCTTATCGAGAAAAGCAAATTAATATCTCAGTTTTAAAAATTTCAGATTGGCTTGAGACTTTAATTAAAGTGCTTTCAATTATTACAAGAGTAGAAAATGAAGTAAAAGGGGCTAAAATTTATGAGGATTGATAAATATTTAAAACTAACTAGATTAATAAAACGCAGAACTGTTGCAAAAGAACTCCTAGATAGAGGAATGTTTTTGATAAATGATAGAGTTGCAAAGCCAAGTAGCGAAGTTAATGTTGGCGATGCAATTTTTTTACCTTTAGGAAGACATAAATTAACTGTAAGAGTATTAAAAATTGTTGATCACGCAACAAAAGATAATGCACACAACCTTTATGAAGTAGTTAAAGATGAAATTGTTAAAGAATTTAGAGACGAACCTCAAGAAGAATAAAAAGTATTTGCTCGCATGCAGTTTTGGGCCTGACTCAATGGCTCTTTTTCATTATTTAGTTATAAATAAATTCGATTTTGAAATTGTTCATGTTAATTATCATATTTTAGATCAAGCTGACGATGATGAAAAAGGGATTAAAGAAGAGGCAAAAAAATATGGAATCAAAGTCCATGTGCTTTCAACACACATGCCAGAAGGCGTAAATGAAGAATCTTGGGCTAGAGATATTCGTTATAATTATTTCTCAGAAATGGGCTACAAATTAGGAATTTTTGATGTACTTGTTGCACATAATAAAGGCGACTTAATTGAGACTTATTTATTACAAAAAGAAAGAGGCACACATTTATTTTATGGTCTAAAAGAAGTTAATAGATACAAAGAAGTTAACATTATTCGTCCACTATTAAATTACACAAAAAATGAATTGTTAGACTATTGCATAGAAAACAAAATTCCTTTTTCAATTGATCCCTCAAATGATGATGTCAAGTTTAGAAGAAATCTGTTTCGAAAGAAATTACGAAATTATTCTGAATCTGAACTAGATAACTTTTTAAAAGAAATTGAAGAAAATAATCGAGTTCTGCAGGGTTTTTTAGAAAAATGTGATAAATTTATCTTTAAAAACGAATTCAAATCTGATAAAATATTTTTTGAAACTATTAGTATTAAACAGTTTCAAATTCTATTGATTTATTTTTTAAAAGAAAACAATTTTTTCAAAGAAATTTCATATAATCATGCAGAAGATCTGCTTATGAAATTCAGGAGTAACAAGAATTTTGTTATTCCAATTGATAATTATTTTGATTTATATTTCGAATACGGAATTATTGGCATATATAAAAAACCAGAAAGTTATTTTTATCGCTTAGATGAGTTACCAAAAAGTAACTTCATTATCGATAAAAATAATCCACTATTTAATGAACTTAAATTAGATGGAACATGTTATATTGCCCCAGCTTATCTTGGTGAAACTTACACTCATAAAAATATGACTATGAGAATAAATAGAGAGTTTATATCTTGGAAATTACCTTTACATTTAAGAAAAGTTTGGCCAGCAATTTACAACAAAGAAAACAAGATAGTTTATCTTCCAAGATATCGTGAAAAAAACTACAAAAAATCAAATCTACTATCTTTCGATATAAAAAATCTTTTGTAGAAAGCGTTTCACTTTACAATTTAGGTTAACTATTTATTATTATAGTAATTCAAAATTTTATTCGTTAAATGCTTTATATAATAAAGCAATTATCATAAAATATTGAAAACTCAAATCTTAAATTACTCGTTAGGAGGTCAAAGAATGGATAGAAAAAATCAAAAATCAAGATGGAGTACTTTGCTTGGTAGCATTGCTGTTTTAGCTATCAGCGCTTTTGTCATTTATTTTGTTTTTAACATGTTTAACCAAAACAAATATACACGAATTTCTTCAAGTGAAATGGTTAGATATGTAACAGATGAGGATGATGATTATGATATTTTGAATGCAGAATGGCAGAAAAATGGTTCTGGCATATCTTTAAATGTGCAACTTTACAACAAAACAAATGGAACAACTAGTACTTATTCTTCTGAATTCATCGATGACGATTGGAATTCAAAATATGTTTATACATTTCAAGAAGCTGTTCCACCAGCTGCTGCAGTTACTAAGGAATGCAATTCTCTTGGAGACTACATTATTACAGCAGTTAATAATAATAAAGGAAAAGATGAATATTCTGACGCTAAATTTGCTGGTCAATTCACAGCAAATGGATATCAATATCAAGAAAATCCATTTTTAGCATGGTTACCAACACTTTTATCAGTTGGTGTAATTATTATCATTTCAGTTCTTTTCTTTAAAATGCTTTCAAATTCTGCAGGTGGCGCAAATTCTGCTTTAGAATTTACAAAATCTAGAGCAAGAAGAATTGATGATTCAAAAGTCAAATTCAAAGATGTTGCTGGCTGCGATGAAGAAAAAGCAGAAATGATGGAATTAGTCGATTATCTAAAAAATCCTAAAAAATACACAAAATGTGGTGCAAAATTACCAAAAGGCTTCCTTTTAGTTGGCCCTCCAGGTACAGGTAAAACTTTATTAGCAAAAGCAGTTGCAGGAGAAGTTGGCGCTCCATTTTTCTCAATCTCTGGTGCTGATTTCGTTGAAATGTTTGTCGGTGCTGGTGCTGGTAGAGTCAGAGATCTTTTCAAAACTGCAAAACAAAACGCACCTTGCGTAGTTTTTATTGATGAAATCGATGCTGTTGGAAGACAAAGAGGTGCTGGTTTAGGCGGAGGAAACGATGAAAGAGAGCAAACTCTTAACCAATTACTCGTCGAACTTGATGGATTTGAAGAAAATTCAGGCATAATTGTCATCGCTGCAACAAATAGAGCTGATGTTCTTGACCCTGCTTTATTAAGAGCTGGTCGTTTTGATAGACAAATTACTGTTAATTTACCAAATAAAGAAGGTAGAGAAGCTATTTTTAAAGTTCACGCACAAAATAAAAAGTTATCACCAGATATTAATTTTGGTCAATTAGCAAAAAGAACTGTTGGTTTTTCTGGCGCTGATATTGCAAATATTTTAAATGAAGCTGCAATTTTAGCTGTTAGAGGAAATCGTGAAGAAATTTCGCTTGCTGATATTGATGAAGCAATAGATAGAAGAATTGCTGGTCCTGCAAAATCTAACAAGGGAATGAATGAAAGAGAAAGAAGACAAGTTGCATACCATGAAGCTGGACATGCAATTATTGGTTTAACATTACCTAATGCAGATAAAGTTAGAAAAATTACAATTATTCCACGTGGTCAAACTGGCGGACATGTTTTAATGGGCCCTGAAGATGACAGATATTTACTCACAAAGAATGAATTAATTGCTGAAATCACTGGTTTATTAGGTGGAAGAAGTAGTGAAGAAGTATTCTTCCAAGATGTTTCAACTGGTGCAAGTAACGATATTGAAAGAGCAACTCAAATTGCAAGAAGCATGGTTGTTGAATACGGTATGTCAAGTCTTGGACCTATTCAATACGAGAAAAATAGCGGAAGCGTTTTCCTTGGTAGAGATTATGGCAATGCTCAAAAGAACTTTTCACTTGCAGTTGCAGATGAAATTGATAAAGAAGTAAGAAAAATTGTTGAAGGTGCTCATAGCGAAGCAATTAGAATTATTACTGAACGTAAAGATGATGTAATTTTAATCGCTGAAACTTTATTACAACATGAAACTATCAACGAAGAAGAAATCTCATACCTTCTTGAACATAGAAAATTGCCAGAAGAAACAGTTTCTCAAAGACAAGCAGCATCTCAAGCTAGTTTCCATTCAGATAATAGCGAAACTAATGTCACAAACACTGAGGAACAAATCCATATTGAAAATCCATCTGAAGAACAAGAAATTATAATTCCAGATGATACAAATAGTGACGGCAATTCAGGAAATTAATGTCGTTTTATATTAAAGATTTAGAAATTAAAAAGAGTGTTATTCTTGCTCCAATGGCAGGAATAACATCTTTTTCTTATAGAAAATTTCTTTCTGAATTTGGTGTTGGTGCTACATATAGCGAAATGATTTCAGATTGTGGGCTCATTTATAACAATAAAAAAACCATCGAGATGATGAAAAATGATCCAAATTTTAATAGACCTTATGGGATCCAACTATTTGGTGGAAGTAAAGAATCTTTGCTTAAAGGTCTTGAAGTTATTGAGAATTCAAATATTGAATACGATTTTCTAGATTTAAATCTTGCGTGCCCTGTTCCTAAAGTTACAAAAGGAAATGGCGGATCTAAATGGTTAACAAAACTTGATGAAATGTATGAAATGGTTAAAGCGGTTGTCGAAAAATCCAGAAAACCAGTTACTGCTAAAGTTCGTCTTGGTTGGAAAAGTGTTGACATTGAAAAAATATGTGTCCTTTTAGAAAAAGCAGGAGTCTCTTTTATTGCGATTCATGCTCGTACAAAAGAAGAATTATATTCTGGAAAACCACATTTTGAAGAATTAAAAAATATAAGAGATTTAATTCATATTCCTTTTGGTGTAAGTGGAAATATTTTTAGTGTAAATGATGCACTAAATGCACTAAAAATTACAAGAGCAGATGCAGTTTTAATTGCAAGAGGCGGAATCGGGAATCCAAATTTAATTAAAAACATTAATTTAGCTTTAGAGAACAAAGAATATGATGAAAATGTCACTTTTGAAGAACAAAAACAATATTTGTATAGATTTATGGAATATTTAAAAGAAGAAAAAGGAGAATTTACAGCGGTTTCTTTATTAAAAGGGCTTGCTCCAAAATTCTTTAATTTTAACTTTCCATTTATCAAAGAATTACGTTCTAACCTTTCTCAAAAAATATCCTCATACAGTGATATATATAATAGGATAAGAGAATATGAAGAAAAATACTTACAAACTAATTAAAAAGTAAATGAAAAGTTGTATAATTAATTGATTTTAGTGAGGAATATTATGGAAACAAAATTAACTGATCAAGAACTAGCTAGAAGAGAAAAGTTAAATCGCCTTGTCGAATTAGGTGTAAACCCTTGGGGTGAAAGATTTGACAGAACTGACACAACAGCTACTTGTAGAGAAAAAGCAGGTGACAAATCAGCTGAAGAATTAGAAAGCAATGAAATTAGAGTAAAAATAGCTGGCAGATTTAAATTTATAAGAAAACAAGGAAAAGCATCTTTTGCTAATGTCCAAGATAAATTTGGATCAATTCAATTATATATTTCTGTTGATACTGTCGGTCCTGAAAGCTATCAAATTTTTAAAACTTGTGATATTGGTGATATTGTTGGTCTTGAGGGTAAATTAATGCGTTCAAGAACAGGCGAACTTACATTAAAAGTTGATGGATTTACATTTTTAACTAAATCATTAAGACCATTACCAGAAAAATTCCATGGTTTAACTGACATTGAAGAAAGATGTAGACATAGATATGTTGATCTTATCATGAACGATGAAGCAAAAAGAGTCGCATTGTTAAGACCAAAAATTCTTAGAAGTATGCAACATTATTTTGACAATTTGGGTTTCGTCGAAGTTGAAACAAGTGTTCTTCAACCAATTTTAGGTGGTGCAAACGCTAGACCATTCATCACGCATCACAATACTTTAGACAAAGATTTTTATTTAAGAATTGCAACTGAATTACAATTAAAGAGATTAATTGTCGGTGGTTTAGAGAAAGTTTATGAATTTGGAAGATTGTTCAGAAACGAAGGTATGGATACAAAACACAATCCTGAATTCACAACAGTTGAATTATATGAAGCATATGGTGATTTACAATCAATGAGAGAATTATGTGAAGGTGTCATCAGAAATGCTTGTAAAGAAGTTCTTGGAACAACCAAAATTAATTATCAAGGTATTGATATTGATTTCGGCCCTGAATTTAGATGGGTTTCTATGGCTGAACTTGTTAAAGAAAAAACTGGTTTAGATTTTGAAAGTGATATTTCATTTGAAGAAGCAGCTGAATTTGCAAAATCAAAAGGTATCAAAATTGAAAATCACTGGACAAGCAACGGATATATTTTAAATGCGTTATTCGAAGAATTCTGTGAAAGTGATTTAATTCAACCAACATTTGTTCATGGTCATCCAATCGAAATCTCACCACTTACAAAAAAGAGTGCAGATCCTAGATTTACTGAAAGATTTGAGCTCTATATGAATGGAACTGAATTTGCAAACGCATACAGTGAGTTAAACGATCCAATTGATCAAAAAGAAAGATTCATTGCTCAATTAAAAGCAAAAGAATTAGGTGATGATGAAGCAAATGAAATGGATAACGATTTTATCGAAGCATTAGAATATGGTATGCCACCAACAGGCGGTATCGGAATTGGTTTTGATAGATTGTGTATGCTTCTTTTAAATCAAGCATCAATCCGTGAAGTTATTCTCTTCCCTTGTATGAGAGATGAGAAATAATAAAAAAGTGTAATTTTTTACAAAATTTGCAGAAATTTTTAAAAAAAATAAATTTGACGCCTTTTATTTAAGTGAAAGGCGTTTAAATTAATTATTTATATTTTGCATTATTTTGTAGACTTTGCTATTATACTATGGCACTAAATCAAGTGCGTCTTCTCTGCTCTAACAATTTGATTAGAGCCAGATGTCCAAAGGGAGGTAAGGTTATATGAAAAAGTACGAAATTGGGTACATTCTTAAAGCCAGCCTTGATGAAGCAGCAAGAAAAGCAAAAATCGAAAAAATTAACAGCATCTTTGCTAACAATGGTTGCAAAGTTGTTAATGTTAACGAAACATTCGGTTTAAGAGAACTTGCATATCCTATTAAAAAAGAAACAAAAGGATATTATGTCTTCGTCAAAGTTGAAGCTGACAATGTCGCTTTAAAAGAATTTAATCGTCTTACAAAGTTTGACAATAACGTATTAAGAACATTAGTCGTTGTTGATCACGAATAGTAAAGGAGATTAAAAATGATTAACAGAGTTATTATTGTTGGAAGACTCACAAGAGATCCAGAATTAAGAAGTACACCTAGCGGTGTTAACGTTCTAACATTTACATTGGCTTTTGATAACAAAAACAAAAATGCTGATGGAACAAGAGGTACAAGCTTTATAAATTGTACTGCTTGGAGACAACTTGCTGATTTTGTTTCAAAATATTGCAAAAAAGGTTCTCAAATTGGTGTTGAAGGTTCTTTACAAGAAAGAAAATATCAAAGAAGAGACGGTACAAACGCAAGTGTTATTGAAATTCAAGTTGATGGAATCACTTTACTTGGATCAAAACAAGCAAACGCAACAACTCCAAATAACTCGTATTCACAACAACCAAGTTCAAGCGCATTCGAACAAGACACACTCTTGAATGATGACGATATTCTTGGTGATGACGGCGATTTAGCTGATGACGATTTACCATTCTAATGGTAAAGAAAGGATTGAGGTATGGCTTACTTAAAAAAGAAACCAAAGAAGAAAGTTTGTTATTTTACAAAAAATAAAGTTAAATTTATCGATTATAAAGATGTTGAATTACTCAAAAAATTCATCACTCCAAGCGGTAAAATTAGCGCACGTAGAGTAACTGGAACAAGTGCTAAATATCAAAGAGAATTAGCAAGAGC
>JAQXNS010000015.1 GCA_029098125.1 bacterium | reverse complement strand
TTCTCTTTAAAAGGAGCAATTCTAAAATCTCCTTCATTAATTTTTTCTATTGAATCTTTAATAAACTCGTCGCTAATTTTAATAAAATTATTGAAATCACTTGCTTCAAGTACTTTATTTTTGCCACTTTGTCCTTTGCTAAAAGACTTTCTATCCTTTACATATTTAAGTCCAATTACAAATTCAGAAGTGCCTTCTTCTCCATTAACTGAACTATCAAAAAGTGATAGAGAGGAAGGATCGTTTAAAAATACACCTATGAATTTCAAATTTTCTAATTTTTTCTGTGTTGGAGCATAAAAATTATAAAAATTGTTATTATCTAAAAGAAGTCGAGAAATAAACATACCTTTAACGTTTAAATTTTGCGCATCAGCTAGATAAAGATACATTGGAAGTTGCATTCCTAAATGATATTTTTCGATATCAGTTTTAGATAATCCTTCAAAATAACCTGTTTTATAATCAATCAGAAAAACTGAATCATCACTAGTTGTTATAACTCTATCAATTTGTCCTAGGAATGTTGATTTTCTTTCGATTTTATCAAAAATTATTTCGCCATTTTCTTCACTTTTTGCATAATAATGGAAATCAATTTCTTTAAAATATTTTTTCTCGCTCATTGTGCTTTTGATGGAAAGATAATTTTTATGTTTTAAAGCAAAAGCAACTGAAGTTTTTAATTCTTCGATACTTCTTCTAAGGATGATTTTTTCTTTTTCAGTAAATGATTCATCGTTTTTGTCCATATAAATGAGCGCATTTTTAACTTCAGCATCAAAGTCAAAATCATCATCATAAATATGTTCAAAAATCTTATGAGCAAAGCTTCCAAGTTTAGATCCAAAGCTATCTTCGAAGCGATTCAACTTTAACATATAATCGCAATAGTATGAAAATGGACAGTTGTGAAATTTGCTTAAAGCACTATAAGAATATGTTAAATCATCTTTAACTTTGAAGTTTTCTATGCCACTAAATTCACTTGAAAATCCTTCAATTACTTGATTATTAAAGAGCCCTTTATAGAGTTCTAATTCTTCACTTTTAACACCTTGTCTTGTAAATTTATCAATATTCGAACGATAAAAAATTTCCGATAAATTTTTGAAATATTCAAAAAATATTGGGGTTTTGCAGGCTTTTTTAAAATTTAATTCTGAAAAATAGAAATTTTCGACTTTCTTTCCGCTGTTATCTTTTGCATGAAAACCAATAAAATTAATTGAGTCAATAGAGAAAAAAGCTCTTTCTAAAAGTGAGTTTCTTGAGTTAATTTCATCAAGAGAATCAAAACCTAAAGTGTGCAAATATTTATAAGAAAAAAGTCCATTATCTTTTGTAGTTTTTGGAAAAAGTTTGTCGTCCATTCCAAAAATATAAAATTTCTTTTTGCTAGAAAAAGAAATTGAGTTAGTAAAATTTATACCGTTTTTAAAATTTTCAGTTCTTAATTTGATGCTAGATAAAATTTCCTTAATATTTTCTTTTTTATTCATCAATTTATCAATTTCATAAAATGATAATGTATCAAATATTTCTTGATAATATTCATCATCATTAAGATCATTTTCATTATTTTTTAAATAATCTAGTACTTGAAATGAATCGCTAATGAGTTTTTGTATTTTTCGATAAGTTTTTGTGTTTAATAGAGTTTTGTTTTCAATAAAATTAAATGGGATTGTGGAATTAGAAAGATAGAGCTTAAAATAATACTCATATTTTTCATAGTCACATAAAATATTTACGTTTCCGCTTTCAATTAAACCCTCATCGATATCTTTAGCGATTTTATTTAGTCCAAAATATATTTCATCTGAAATATTGAAAAATTCATAATATTCCTTTTCCTTATATATATAATATAGATCAGAAAATTCGATAAATTGATAATTAGAAATATTAAAAAATTTAATAAATTCATTTACATATGTTGAGTTTTGATAGCCAACAAAAACTAGATGTCTTGATTGTAATAACGCTAAAAAGTCATTATTTTGTTCGATTAATTTTTCTTTTTTTAATAAATTTAATAGATTTTTATATACATCATCTTCTAATTTACTCTCATCAATGAGCATAAATAGAAATTTTAGAACTTTTTTAATTGAGCTAAAGGTTAAAGATAGTTCGTTTAAAGCAAATTTAATCGCTTTTTTGTCTTTAAAATCGCCACGAAGGTTGATTATTAACTCTTCTAAAGTGAAAAATTTGTAATCTAAAAAAGGATCCATCGACTTTTGCTCAAAGAAATAACTTTTTAGTTCGCTTGGAACAACAAAAATTATTTTTTTAGTCTCAGATTCCTTTTTTAAATCAAACATTTATTTCAATAATTCCTTGATAATTAACTTATTTGCAACACCTGGATTAACTTTTCCACCAGTCTTTTTCATGATTTGACCCATGACAAAGCCTTGGGCTCTTGTTTTACCAGCTTTGTAATCATCTCTTAAAGTTGGGTTTTGTGCGATAACTTCTTCAATTAATCTGACAATTTCAGTTTCATCATTAATTAAAGTAGCACCAAGTTCTTTTTGGATTGCTTTTGGAGATTTATTTTCCTTTACAAGTTTTGCAAAAATGTCTTTTCCTTGTGATGAATTAATTGTTTTTGATTGCAATAATTCAACAAGTTCGCTAATAAATTTAGGTTCAACGTTAAATTTATTAATTGAAATTGCGTTTTTATTAAGATATCCATTAACTTCACTAATCATGAAATTAGCTAATGGTTGGAATAACTTTGTAAATTTTGCTGCTTCGTCATAATAATTTGCAAAATCAACATTAGTTAATATGATTTTTGCATCAACTGGATTTAATTCATAATTTGTTAAAAATCTTTCAAGTTTAGCATCATATAATTCTGGGCATGTATTAATTGCGTCTGCAACAAATGCATCAGATAATTTGATTGGTGGAATGTTTGGTTCAGTAAAATATTTATAATCAACTGCGTCAGTTTTCTTTCTCATCAAAACTGTTTCTTTTTTAGCTTCATCATATCTTCTTGTTTCTTGTTCGATATGTTTTCCTAAAAGTAACATTTCACTTTGCCTTTTTGTTTCAAAATCGATTGCTTTTTCAACATTTGCGATTGAATTAAGGTTTTTGACCTCAACTTTTGTTCCAAATTTGTCACTTCCGTAAGGTCTAATTGAGACGTTGACGTCACATCTTAATGAACCTTCTTCCATTTTTCCATCGCTAACATTACTAAAAGTAACGATTTCTCTAATTTTTTCAACGTATTTTCTAGCTTCTTCACCGCTTCTAATCTCTGGTTTTGAAACAATTTCAATTAAAGGGATGCCAGCACGATTGTAATCAAGAAGTGTATAATCACTAAAATGGTGTTGCATACATGTATCTTCTTCCATGTGTAGACGTTCGATATGAATTCTTTTCTTTTTTCCATCCATTTCAATCTCAAGATATCCTTCAGAACCAATTGGTCTAGCTTGTTGAGTGATTTGGAAGCCTTTTGGAAGATCGCTATAAAAATAATTTTTTCTATCAAACCATAATTCTTGATCAATATGCATATGTAAAGCATTTGAAACTCGAATTGCATTTTTGACAGCTTCTTTGTTGACTCTTGGCATTGTACCTGGGAAAGCCATATCAAGAGGAACAACTTGTGAGTTTGGTGCAGCACCAAAATTTATTGGAGCGAGAGAAAACATTTTTGATTTTGTTTTCATCTCAACGTGAATTTCAATACCAACAATAGTTTCAAAGTTCATATTATTCACCCTCCTTGCTGTTAATTGTATGAGTTGAGACATTTTTAAGTCCAATTTCTTCTTCAAGAGCTGAAGCTATACCAAATAAATTGACTTCGTCATAAGGTTTTGCCATCAAATTAACTCCATATGGCATTTTATTTTCTTTGTTGAATGCTAAAGGAATAGTAATTGAAGGGAAACCTCCAAAGTTTCCAATACCTAACCAGTTATCTAAAATTACAAAATCTTCGTTAACATTATCGTTTGATTTATTTATAAATGGTGCAACGCTTGGAGCGGCTGGTAAATAAACGCAATCAAATGTTTTAAAAATTTCATTAAATGCATCAACAATTAATTGTCTTGCTTTTTGTGCGCATAAGAAAACTTCTTCTTGATTTTCTCTCATCAAAGCATAGCTGCCGATAATAAATCTTCTTTTAATAAGTGGTGAAAATCCGTTTGTTCTAGCGTTATACATAACTTCTTGATATGATTTTCCATCATAATGTGGACCAAATTTTATACCATCAAGATTTGCATTATTGCTTGTTGCTTCAGCACAAGAAATAACAATATAAGCTGGATAAACCGCTTTCAATAAATCAGGAGAAACAGAAATATATTGGACTTCTGCGCCGTTTTTGAGAATTTTTTCAACAGTTTCGTCAAAATATTTCTTCATTTCTTCATCAGTAATTGAGTTATAAATTTCTTTAATAATTGCAACTTTTTTACCTTTTAAAGATGAATTAAATTTTGTGTAATCTTCTCTTTCACCTCTAAAACAAGTTGAATCATTTTCATCTTTTTTAGCAAGTAAATTTAATGAAATTGCGCTATCAAAAACTGAACGTGTAAAGTAAGCAACATGATCTAAACTTGGGGCAAATGGAAATAAACCAAAACGTGAAATCAATCCCCATGTAGGTTTAAAACCAACAAGAGCATTAAATGAGGCGGGTTTTCTAACTGAATCGCCAGTGTCGCTTCCAAGAGCAAATGGAACAATTGCATCAGCTACTGCAACTGCGCTACCTGCACTTGAACCTCCACAAAGTCTTGTGTGACTTGCATCATATGCATTAAATGTTATTCCAAGATGTCCAGTAGTTCCTGTTCCACCCATTGCAAGTTCATCCATTGTACTTTTTGCAACAAGAATTGCATTTGCATCATTTAATAATTTAATTACTGTAGCATCAAAAACTGGAATATAGCCATTTAAAATATTGCTTGAAGCATTTGTTTCATATCCTTTTGTTGAAAAATTATTTTTTGCAACATAAGGAATTCCAAAAAAGTAATTGTCAGCGGGAACTTCAAGTTTTGATAATTCTTCTGCTTTTTTGATTGCATCTTCTTCAATAATTAACTCAAAAGCATTATCTTTATTCTCTTTTGCTCTTTTTATTGCTTCTTTTACAAGATCAACAGGGGTAACTTTTTTATCAAGAAGAGCTTCGTGAATCTCTTTTATTGTTAAATCTAAATAATTCATTATCCTACCACCTTTGGAAGTTTGATTTGTCCAT
>JAQXNS010000014.1 GCA_029098125.1 bacterium | reverse complement strand
CATCGATGAGATGTATGGAAGCTGGACTATTACTTAGGAAATCTCATTATTCCATTCAAGAAATTGCCGCATATGTTGGTTATCTCGATAATAATTATTTCGTTAAAGTATTTAAAAAAGAAACAGGATATCTTCCATCAGTATATCGCAAAGCCAATAAAGAATAATTAAACATAAAAATAATAAGACACATGCGTCGTGCGTATAAAAATAAATAAAAATTATTTCTTTAAATGACAAACTTATTGCAATAAAAATTGGCTAAATTTAGGTACATTTTTGAATGTTTAATAGCAAAAAACCTAAATGTGAATTGGCAAAAAACGGAATAATAATTGTTAAATGACCGTAGCGAATAAAGCAATTAATTAGCTGATGATTTGTACAAAATATTCGAAAAAACCCCTTAAACCCCACTCTTTTTGTAAAAAACGTTTAATTATATTTAACATAAGTGGCTTTACGAATTAATACCAGACTTTGCTCTAGCTCATATCATTACGGTCCAATTTGGTCTAACTTTTATCTAGAATATATACTTGTTAATCATAATAACATTACGCGGATTAACTATTTTATTAACTCGTAATGGCGGATTCTTTTGTTAACAATCACAGGTCTTAAATAGCCATTAGTAACTAGCTCGGAGCACCAATTAATAATTGTTCTATTAGTGACTTTTAACTTATTAGCAAGGTCGATAGGAGCAAATGATAAAACATTATTTTTATCAAGATAATTTAAAAAGTCTTTTGCTTTTTTAGATAAGTGGGATAGCCTTTCTTGCTCATTGCCCTTAGATTCTTCTAGGGCAATCGAAAGCACTTTAGAGGCATAAAGAGAGAATATCTTCAAATAATAATTAATCCGTATCTCGCCATGTGGAGGATTGTTTCTTCCATCGTAATATAAAATAGGCAATCCCATTTGAAGAGAGTCGTAATATTCATCTATGTTATAAGACATGTATTCTTCTAAAGAGCCGACGTTTTTAAAACCATATCCGTTTAACGATAGGTAATAACTGGAGATAATTCTCGCGGTTCTGCCATTGCCATCTTCAAAAGGGTGAATAGTCACTAGTTGATAATGGATAACCGCTGCTTTAATTAATGGGTGGTCATCGGAATCGTTAATATATTTTAATAATTCATCTAACAAAGTAGGGATTTCAGAATATTCAGGAGGTATATAGGCCGGGGTGCCATCATCATTCCAAACCGCAAATAAAAATCCAGGAGGCATCGCTCCTCTTAAGCCAATCTTTTCTTTTGACTCCCCTTCACATATTTGTTTTTGAACTTCTAATAACAACTTTAGCGATAAAGGCTCTTTATTCTCTAACTTCTTTTCAAGCAATTCCAATGCTAGATAATAATTTCTTATTTCCTGTTCTGGTTTAAGGAAATGTCTATTCTTTGCTTCAATAGCAGCATCGGCCTGTTCATATGTTAAAGGATTACCTTCAATCTTATTGGAAGCGTAGGAACTTCTTTTTTTCGTGTTTTTTCTAAATTTATTCGATAGATTGATTGGTATTTTAACCAAATCTAAAGAATTCTTGCTTTTTTCTATTTGAAGAATTGAATTTAATATACCCGAATCAAGTTTGACATTAATCATAGATTATCTTCCCATAAATAATATATCAAAATTTCATTATTTTTTCACTATTTTTTCACTATTTCTTTCGTTATCAAAAGCCATTCATCATGTTTTGCACAGGTTATTTCATAAATATTATGTCGTGCTTTGAAGCTTTCGCGAGCCCCCAGAAACTAAATGTAATTGTCCTTCCAATATATATTTTAGTCCAAGATTATATCTGCGTCTCTTATCAACGCGCAAGATCAATATCTCTTTCTTCTTATTATAAGTCACTTGTCAAGCATCAAAGCGACAAACTGAAAGTTGTTGGGTTATTTACATAGATTAAATATCAATTTATAAATCAAACTCATCTTCTATCTTTTCCTGTTCGTCTATAGTATTCATCCTTATCTGCATACATCAGCTTATCAGCCAGTGCTATAATTTCTTCAAAATTAAGTTCTGTATGTTCTGAACAAACAACTACTCCCTTAGACACGCTAAGTTCAGAAATAAGATTTCCCTGGAAGTTTTCCGTTAAATAATCAAATGTCTTCACTGCAT